>NZ_FOIP01000001.1:900000-1197500 GCF_900105215.1 Lacrimispora sphenoides
CATAATAGGTGGGATTGTTAACAAATACCGCGACTGCATCGGGATTTTCCATAATTGCCTTTTCCACCTGGCCAATCTCCATGCCAAGGGAAATGCCCAGCATGCTGTTCACCTCCGGGTTTACATAAATAGGAACCGCCCCGCACAATACCAGAGCATTTAGGGCGCTTCTATGGACATTTCTTGGAAGAATGATCTTATCCCCTGCTTTGCAGACAGACAGGATCATGCTCTGTACAGCCGATGTGGTTCCTCCCACCATCAAAAATGCATCTGCTGCCCCAAAAGCTTCTGCTGTCAGCCGTTCCGCGTCCCGGATCACTGACACCGGATGGCATAGATTATCAAGAGGCTTCATGGAATTTACATCAAGTCCGACGCACCGTTCCCCCAAAAGGCGGGCAAGCTCCGGATTTCCCCTTCCCCGTTTATGGCCCGGCACATCAAAGGGTACTACCCTCTTTTTTTGAAATGTTTCAAGAGCTTCGCAAATAGGCGCCCTCATCTGATCTTCTTTGTTCATATGGCTCTTACCTCTCCTTGTCACGGGAATGTTACTCCCTCTTTTGTCGCTGAAACGTAAGTATCGCCTAATTGGCGCAGATTTTTCACAGCAAAAAGGCAGGTGATTATTCATCACCTGCCTGCAATTTCATGAATGATAGTTCAAGTAAGGGCATTTTGCCCGTCTTTATTCATGACAATTATCGTTTTCGAGTCTACATAGCAAATATGTTGTCCCTGCTATTATTGATCGTTTCACAAGTGATGTGCATTCGCACGGATTATAAAGTAATCAACTTATAAAATTTGAGCTTTTAACTCAATCAATAATGTGGTTTCCCACGCTCGGCAGCTGACCCGCCTGTCCGTCTGGGCTTAACTTCTTACGAAGTGGTCAATATTTGTATGAAAACGATAATGTCTCTTCATATCGGGGTAAAGAATAACATATTTTACAGCTTCATGTCAATAAAAAATTTAACATTTTTTGAAAACAGCCGCTGATGGGAATCTTTATTATTCCCATCAGCGGCTGTTCTTCACTTTTTCTTATCAATTCTTTTTGCTGCACATCTGAAGGCGATGCTGGTATTTCTCTTTGGTGGCAAGGCCGCCTCTTATATGACGCTCGGATTTGTTAATATCAAGGATTACCCTGGCCCGGGCTGCCAGGGACGGATTAATGTGTTCCAAACGGTCCGTAACATCTTTATGTACCGTAGATTTGGAAATCCCAAATTTCTTCGCTGTCTGCCTCACGGTCGCATGATAGTCTATGATGTAGTTGGCGATCGCAACCGCGCGTTCTTCAATATATTCCTTCAAGAAAATCCCCCTGCTAGGACGTTTTTACATACTTATGCAGGAGTAGTAGCAAGTATGAATGGTTATCCCCTCTGATTACAGATGAAATTTTTTAAGACCTTTAATCCGTTTTTTCAGGCGTGCCGCTTTGCAGTATTTCATAAAATTCTTCCAGCACCAAATAATTTTTTAAGGAATTTTACCACGGTTTTCCCTACGCAGCGGAAATGCTTCGGTTCATTTTTTTATATTATTTCTGTCATTTGTAATCCAAAAGCGCTGTCTCAGACTTTTTAAGCCTGCAGACAGCGCTATACAATATTTCATGAAAATCTTCCAAATTCCTTCATTTTGTAACAGCCATATGTACCCCGGATTTGGATTTTCAGCTGTTTTTTATATGCAGCATTTTTCCAGGACGGTACGCTGATCTATGGATACGGTCATGCATACCGGTGCTTTCCCTGTAAGCTCCTGGCTTCGTTTATCAGGCTGCTGGGTTCCCACATACACGTTGTACGTTCCTGCTTCCATTACCAGGTCTCCTTGTTCATCCCTTAAGGCAAAGGCTTTGTCGGAAAGCGTCACCTGCAATTCTCTTTCCTCCCCTGGTTCCAGCTCTGCCTTAAAAAGTGCCTTAAGCTGAGCATTGGGTGTCTGAGGCGCACAGGATTTCACATATACCTGCAGGGTTTCTGCTCCCTTCTTATGCCCCTCATTCTTTAATACCGCTTTTACGGTTAAGGTATCTCCTGCCCCTATCCGGTCATGGCTTAAGGACACATCCCTTACGGAAAAATCCGTGTAGGAAAGTCCATAGCCAAAGGGATAGAGAGCTTCCTGCTCCATATATCGGTAGGTCCTGCCCTTCATGGAATAATCTGTAAAGGCCGGAAGCTCCTCTGTACTCCTGTAAAAGGTAACGGGAAGCTTTCCTTCCGGCGCATAATCACCGAACAGCACGGCAGCCAGAGCACGGCCTCCCTGAGCTCCCGGGTACCATCCTTCCAAGATGGCAGGAATATGGGCATCTGACCAGGACACATCAAGGGCGCTTCCGGATAAAAGTACTAAAACCACAGGCTTCCCGCTCTTATAAATCTCCTCCAGCACTTGTTTCTGTAATCCTGGAAGGGACAAATTGGGCTTATCACCGCTGGCATATTCATTCCCTTCGTCACCCTCTTCTCCTTCCAGACTGGAATCCAGACCCATGCAGGCGATGATCACATCACTGGCTTCACACACTCCACGAACCTCTGATAACCGGTCGTTCTCCTGACCCAGGCCGCTCACCCTCGGTTTACATAAATGGCATCCTTCTGAGACCATAACACGGACGTCTTCACCAACGTAATCCTGTATTCCTTCGGAAATCGTATAATACCTGGAAGCGGTACCCTCATAATTTCCTATCAGTGCCTTTCGGTTATCGCTGTTGGGTCCGATGATTCCAATGGTTTTCAGACTGCTCTTATTAAGAGGAAGCATATTCCCCTCATTTTTGAGTAAAACAAAGGTTTTTCTGGAAGCTTTAAAATTCAGCTCCTTATGCTCTCTGGTATCATTGTCCTCATAAGTAATTTTATTGTATTCCACAGCTTCCGGCTCTTCAAACAGTCCAAGCTTCAGTCTGGTCATCATCAGATTCTCAACTGCTTCATTTAAACGTTCCTCAGACACTAACCCCCGGTTCACTGCCTCCGTCAGATATAAAAACAGGCTTCCGCAATTTAGATCACACCCGTTTTCCATTGCCATGGCAACAGATTCCAGAGCAGAACCTGTAACTCCGTGATGTTCATGAAAATCTTTTACTGCCCAGCAATCTGAGGTTACATGCCCTTCAAATCCCCAGTCCGTCCTCAAAATATCCTTAAGCAGGGTCTTGCTTCCGCAGCAGGGTTCCCCATTGGTCCGGTTATAGGCTCCCATAACTGCCTCTACCTTTCCTTCCTTTACACAGGCCTCAAACGCCGGCAAATAGGTTTCAAACATATCTTGCTTTGTCACTTCAGCATTAAAGGAATGTCGCTCATCCTCCGGACCTGAGTGGACTGCAAAATGTTTGGCGCAGGCTGCGGTCTTCAAATAATCTTCGTCATCTCCCTGCAGCCCCTCAATAAAACGAACTCCCATACGTGAAGTCAGATATGGATCCTCTCCGTATGTCTCATGTCCTCTTCCCCAGCGGGGATCTCTAAAAATATTGACATTAGGAGCCCAAAACGTAAGTCCTTTATAAATATCCGTATCTCCGTACTTCTGCTGCATATGAAACTTTGCCCTTGCCTCTGTGGAAACTGCATCGGCCACTTCATAAAGCAGCTCCTCATCAAAGCTTGCTGCCAGTCCAATGGCCTGGGGAAACACCGTAGCAACACCGGCCCTGGCCACACCATGAAGTCCCTCATTCCACCAGTTATAACCCTTTATTCCCAGTCTTGGAATAGCCGCCGCACTGTGTACGGTCTGTGAAACCTTCTCCTCCAGAGTCATTTTTGAAACTAATTCTTTTGCTTTTTTTCGGTATTCCTTCCGCTTATCCTCATTCATGGAATTCACCTAATCCTTTCTTTTTAATCTTATATCCTGACATTTCCTTGCCTTTTTTTCCATGATTCCATCATAGCATTTCAAAGCAGATCAGGCATCCCACTTCTTGCTTCCAATGGCGCATATATTGCTTTTTCTACAAAAAATCCTCTCACAGAAATACCCATAAACCCGGTATTCCCATAAGAGGAACTGTAAATTTCTCTTTGTTCTTATTCTTCTGATTCATACATCTGCTGTCTGATCTTCCTGTAATCGCTTGGTGAACAGCGCTTTATCATTTTAAAAGTGCGGTTAAAAGCGCTCATGGATGAAAAGCCGGAACCCATAGCAACATCCGTAATGCTCATTTCCCTGGTATTATACAAAAGCTCCTCTGCTCTTTTCACTCGTTTGGAGTTTAAATATTCATAAAAAGTCATATTCATATACTGTTTAAAGATCCGGGTAAAGTGATATTTGGAAAATCCGCTGATCCTGGCCACTTCCCCCAATGTCAGATTTTCCATGAAGTGCTGGTTGATATAGGTGCTGGCATTCATAACAGCTTCAAAATATTCCTGCTGCCTCATGGTATGGATCTGCCTGCCGGCTCCATTAAGGCATACTTTATTTCGCCCTAATTCCACATAGATTTCAATAAGGGCCGCATAAATGGAGGCTTCCCGGAATCCGCTGTTTCCCTGATATTCCTCTATGATCTTATCAAGCTTCTTCTTAATAGACCCATGAAGGGAATCTCTGTCCTTCTTTTTTAAGTATATGACCGGAGGGATTATGTGCAGAAGGGTCTCCATCTCCTTTAAATGGTAAAGAAGGGCCGCATCAAACTGCAGAATATAGCGTTCTCCCAGAGAGGGTGCCCTTAATGAATGAATCACACCGGAGTGGATCAGAATGATATCTTCTGTTTCAAGGGGAAAATGTTCCTCCCCTACGATCACCTCGTATCCCCCCTTTGTCGGCATGATCATTTCAATTCCTCCATGCCAATGCTCCGGATAATCCTCAAAATTTTTATTATGATAAAGCCGAAGTCCCAGTGAGCATTCATAATGAATGGTCTCATGAATTCCATTTAAAATTTCTATCATAAAATACCCCTTCTCTATGTCAATTCCTGAACCAATCCGAATTTTCTTGATTTGTAAAGATTAAAGAATATTTGCATAAAATATTGCCTGATTTTTCTCTGCCATACTAGTGTTTAAAATTAAAATTTCCATTGACGCATTGGTTAATTCACACTATAATTTAATGTGTCATTGTGCATATATTTCCAACTTTAACATAAAAAGGTATTTTACGGAACAGAAAGAAGAGACTGCGTTTTGGTCTGTTGAGGTGAAAGAATTGATTTATCTTCCTATAGAGAAATTGACTGAAGGTATGGAATTAGCCCGAAACATCCCGGGAATAAACCCAATGCTTCCTTTTGCGGTAACCGGCTGCAAGTTGAGTGAACGTATGATTGGCCGCATGAAAACCATCGGAGTACAAGGGGCTTATATCTGCACAGCGATTACGCAAGGCATTGAACCGGAAGATTTTGTGGAACCGGAGTTAAAGACCAAAATGCTGACAAGCATCCGCGATGTCTTTGACCAGAGTTTAAAAAAATTTACCTTTCAGTCCAGCAGACAGGTTTACGAGGAGATTGCTAAAGTGGCCGAGTCCGTTGTTATGAATGTTTTAAACAAGGACAAGTATCTCTTTCAGATGATAGATATCAGGGATTATGATGGGTATACCTATTCCCATAGCCTTTATGTAGGTATTTTAAGCGTTTTATTGGGAAAGTACATCGGACTTTCCATTTCCAATTTAAATGACCTGGCACTTTGCGGCCTTCTTCATGACATTGGGAAAACAGATATTCCAATTGATATTACCAACAAACCGGGTCCCTTAACCAATGAAGAATTTGAAATCATGAAGCAGCATCCCAGCCTTTCCTATAAAAAGCTGGGCGACCACATCGTGATCTCCCAAGCAGTTCTGCAGGGGGTTCAGACCCATCACGAAAAGTTTGACGGAACCGGATATCCTTTTGGTCTTTCAGGTAAGGATATCCCCCTTTATGCCCGGATCCTGGCTATTGCGGATGTGTATGACGCTCTTAATTCCACCAGGCCGTACCGGAAAGCCTGGTCTCCCAGACGAATTTTTGACTATTTAACCAGCTGTTCCAACACTCATTTTGATCCGGAACTGCTGACAGCTTTCCTTCATTGTGTTTCCGCATACCCCATCGGTACCATTGTCCACCTTAGTGACGGAAGTTCAGCAGTTGTAAAGGATAACACGCCGGGATTTTCTCTGCGCCCCATTATCCGCTTCATCAGTCCTCCTCAAAAGGCAGGCATAGATGTGGACTTATCCTGCGAATTATTTAATCTCACTATCATTGATGATGATGAATGTTGAATCCTTATCGCCCATCAGCTAGGGACGGGCTTTTTAATCTATAGAAAAACCCGCCCCTTATCATCAGCTCCAAACCTGGGTTTTAGATTCCACCATCTGACCGCTTTTAAGGGCTTGCTCCATAAGTATTCTTACATAAGCATCCTGAAGCCCCTCTGAAAGAGGATAAACCTCCAAGCCTTCCTCAATAAACCGCCTCATTCCAAGCATAAGGGTTCCTATGGCCGTTTCATCCTGTGGAAGTCCATTTGCTTTACCTAACTCATAAAACGGATTCCTGTAAAGCAATTCCTGTCCCATGTAAATTTCTTTGATTCCATTTCCTGTTTCAAAAGATTCTTTTATAATCTGATATTCCCTGGACCGGCTGTCTTCTCCTACACAGCGAAGCGTCCAGTCAGCCAGTTCCCCTCTCGCTCCCTGAACATTTAAATGGCGGCTTCTGATTCTGGAATGATACTGTATGCCATTAAAATCATAAAAAGCTGTTTTTCCCCCTTCAAATTCAAAGGTCAGCCTGACTCGTTCTCTATCACTCCTCCTGCCGTCTTCAATAAATCCTTGCCTGGAATCCGTTTCCACTATCGGATACACATATTTCTTTCCATACACTTTCATGTTCTCCAAACCGGTTCCTAATAGCCGCCGGATTAAGCTGGCTCCATGGTAGTCATGAACTGCGGAGATATTAACCATATACGGATCACCAAGATATCCCCGTTTTGCGATCTCAATAGCCGCATGAAAGACCGGATATTCAAAATACTGCTCTGCCACCTGTATCCTGGCTCCTTCCTGGGTATGAAGGCGCCAAAGCTCCTGTAAATCTTCTAATTCCATGGCAGCCGGTGTCTCACAAAGCACCGGATATCCTTTCAGCGCCCATTCCCTTGTCACCTGAAATATAGCATCCTTGTTTACAGCAACCACAACAAAATCCAGGTTTTCTGACCGGCATTCCTCTGGGCTTGTCACAGCCTTTATTCCGGTTTCTTTCTGCAGCCACTGCGCCTTTTCTTTTGACCGGCAAAGGAATGCTGCCAGATGAAAGCAATCCGGATAGGCTTTGGCTATCCTGGCATAGAACAGGGACCTCCAGCCGGAGCCTATTACGACAAATCTAAGTGGTTTCATAAATAATTCCCCCTTGTTATCTGTAATTCCCTTCCATTTCCTGCTCCAAAATGAAGGTCAGAAGTGCTTTGCATCCTTCATACACATCATCATAGGTACGGTCAAAATCCCCGGTATACCACGGGTCCGCTATATCCCTTGGACAAGGGGAATAGTCCAAAAGGCGCTTTACCTTTCCTTCCGGATCCCCACCCAGAATTCTAAGCATATTAGTCACATTCCGCTGTTCCATTCCAATGAGGTAGTCGTATTTGTCATAATCCTTCCTGGATAACTGCACCGCATATTTTCCATCTGAGGATATTCCATATTCCCTAAGCTTTTCTTTTGTTCCACGGTGGACCGGATTCCCGATCTCTTCCGTACTTGTGGCTGCTGATGCTACATAGAAGCGATTGCCTAAGTGCTCCTTTTCTATCATATCCTTCATAACAAACTCCGCCATGGGAGATCTACATATATTCCCATGACACACAAATAAGAGGTTGATGGTATTCTGGTATTGGTTAGTCATACGTCGTATCTCCGTTTTATTTTAATAGTTAAAGTTTACTATAAATTTATGCTTTGAACAAGTATTGCTTTTTAATCCTGTTCTTAATCCACCTTTTTAGCCAGTCTGCCATCTTGTATAATTAATACAGGCAGTTCCTACTGCTGGGCGGTCTATCTCCGAAACGGGGGTATATAACATGATCTCTTCATCTCATACAACTCCTTAATTCTTTAAAGGTTTATAAAACAAAAAAAACGCAAACCCATACCTGGATTTACGCATTAATTCTGTTCTATGCACTATAACCTGCTGCATATACCCTCAAAACCACACATTGTTACATATCTATTTTCATCCGTTCTTTCCTCTTACCTAAACCAACCTGGTTAAGCCCTCGACCTATTAGTGACAGTCAGCTGCACATGTTGCCATGCTTCCACCTCTGCCCTATCTACCTCGTCGTCTTCAAGGGGTCTTACTCTTGCGATGGGATATCTCATCTTGAGGGGGGCTTCACGCTTAGATGCCTTCAGCGTTTATCCCTTCCCGACTTGGCTACTCTGCCATGGCTTTGATAGCCAACAGATACACCAGAGGTCAGTCCATCCCGGTCCTCTCGTACTAAGGACAGCTCCTCTCAAATATCCTACGCCCACGCCGGATAGGGACCGAACTGTCTCACGACGTTCTGAACCCAGCTCGCGTACCGCTTTAATGGGCGAACAGCCCAACCCTTGGGACCTACTACAGCCCCAGGATGCGATGAGCCGACATCGAGGTGCCAAACCACTCCGTCGATGTGAACTCTTGGGAGTGATAAGCCTGTTATCCCCAGGGTAGCTTTTATCCGTTGAGCGATGGCAATCCCACTTTATACCACCGGATCACTAAGTCCTAGTTTCCTACCTGCTCCACCCGTCGGTGTCGCAGTCAAGCTCCCTTATGCCTTTGCACTCTTCGAATGGTTTCCGTCCATTCTGAGGGAACCTTTGAGCGCCTCCGATACCCTTTCGGAGGCGACCGCCCCAGTCAAACTCCCCGCCTGACATTGTCCCCCAGCCAGGTCATGGCTGCAGGTTAGAAATCCAATACCGCAAGGGTGGTATCCCAACATCGGCTCTGATAAGACTGGCGTCCTATCTTCACTGCCTCCCACCTATCCTGTACATGCAGTACCGAATCCCAGTATCAAGCTGGAGTAAAGCTCCATGGGGTCTTTCCGTCCTGGCGCAGGTAACCAGCATCTTCACTGGTACTTCAATTTCACCGGGTGCATTGTTGAGACAGCGCTCAAATCATTACGCCTTTCGTGCGGGTCGGAACTTACCCGACAAGGAATTTCGCTACCTTAGGACCGTTATAGTTACGGCCGCCGTTTACTGGGGCTTAAATTCAGAGCTTCGCGTTGCCGCTAACCCCTCCTCGTAACCTTCCAGCACCGGGCAGGCGTCAGCCCATATACCTCACCTTTCGGTTTTGCATAGACCTGTGTTTTTGCTAAACAGTTGCTTGAGCCTATTCTCTGCGGCCTGGTTTCCCAGGCACCCCTTATCCCGAAGTTACGGGGTCATTTTGCCGAGTTCCTTAACAATGCTTCTCCCGCCGGCCTTAGGATTCTCTCCTCATCCACCTGTGTCGGTTTACGGTACGGGCACATATTACACAATAGCGGCTTTTCTTGACAGCCCCTACGAAGACTTCCCTACTTATGTTCGGTACGCGTCACACCTTCCTGTTGCTGGGTGGATTTGCCATTCCAGCCAGTCCAGTGCTTGCCCCGGTCTTTTCATTCCCGGGTTCTTCTTCGGTTCTGTGTCCCCACAGTTCTGATAATATGCGGTACAGGAATTTCAACCTGTTGTCCATCGACTACGTCTTTCGACCTCGCCTTAGGCCCCGACTTACCCAGAGCAGATCAGCTTTACTCTGGAAACCTTAGATATTCGGCCTGGAGGATTCTCACCTCCATCTCGCTACTCATTCCGGCATTCTCTCTTCTTAACACTCCACATCTCCTTACGGTAATGCTTCTGTGCGTTAAGAATGCTCCTCTACCAATGTATATAAATATACATTCCACAGCTTCGGTGTCGTGTTTTAGCCCCGGACATTTTCGGCGCAGGACCTCTCGACTAGTGAGCTATTACGCACTCTTTGAATGTGTGGCTGCTTCTAAGCCAACATCCTAGTTGTCTGTGAAATCCCACATCCTTTTCCACTTAACACGCACTTTGGGACCTTAGCTGGTGGTCTGGGCTCTTTCCCTTTTGACTACCCAACTTATCTCGTGCAGTCTGACTCCCGTACATCATCTGGCCGGCATTCGGAGTTTGATATTCTTTGGTAAGCTTTGACGCCCCCTAGGAAATTCAGTGCTCTACCTCCGGCAGACTAATACGAGGCTAGCCCTAAAGCTATTTCGAGGAGAACCAGCTATCTCCGGGTTCGATTGGAATTTCTCCCCTACCCACACCTCATCGCCACCCTTTTCAACGGATGTGCGTTCGGTCCTCCATTTCCTTTTACGGAAACTTCAACCTGGACATGGGTAGATCACCCGGTTTCGGGTCTACCTTTACTGACTTATGCGCCCTATTAAGACTTGGTTTCCCTTCGGCTCCACACCTTAAGTGCTTAACCTTGCCAGTAACGGTAACTCGCCGGACCGTTCTACAAAAAGTACGCGGTTCCACTTTAAACGTGGTTCCACAGCTTGTAAACACAGGGTTTCAGGTTCTCTTTCACTCCCCTCCCGGGGTCCTTTTCACCTTTCCTTCACAGTACTATGCGCTATCGGTCACTAAGTAGTATTTAGCCTTGGGGGGTGGTCCCCCCGAATTCCCACAAGGTTTCTCGTGTCTCGTGGTACTTTGGATCCTGCTCGCTGACTATTGCTTTCCCATACAAGGCTTTCACTTTCTATGGCCGGTCTTTCCAGGACCGTTCTGGTAACAAATCGTCTCACTTATTGCAGTCCATAACCCCAGTATGCACGCATACTGGTTTAGGCTCCTTCCATTTCGCTCGCCGCTACTTTGGAAATCGAGTTTTCTTTCTTTTCCTCCGGGTACTTAGATGTTTCAGTTCCCCGGGTTCCCGACGTATGGCTATGTATTCACCATACGACAACTGAGGTTTGCTCAGCTGGGTTTCCCCATTCAGATATCTCCGGATCAAAGGATATTTGCTCCTCCCCGAAGCTTTTCGCAGCTTATCACGTCTTTCATCGGCTCTTAGTGCCAAGGCATCCACCCTGCGCTCTTATTAGCTTAACCAATTCGATGTTCACCTGCGGGTGCGGGCTACTTATCTAAGATACATAGCGTTGTATCTCTGGTCTTAGGTTTGTTATTTCACCGTACGTTACGGCTACTTTAACGAGTTTTGTTTGGTTACATCGTTAGATGTAACACCTCGGATGTCTTGATATTGTCTTTATAATAAAGACTCTATCTAGATATATTTCAATATGTGGTTTTCAAGGTACATGCACGATGTCATCAAAAGCAATAAATGCTTTCTCTTGGCATCATCTGACTGAAGTTTATCAGTCATTCGCTTGCTCGATGGACTCGAACCCACGAATCACTGGTAAAAACCAGCTATATAAAACAGCACTGCCCTGCTGAATCAGGTTAACACATTCTTTAACACAGGCTTCGCTTTTCCCTCCGCCCATTGGAACATGTCCGTTCTATATAAAACACTCGCTAGAGTGAATTTTTTTAAAGTAATCTGGCACCCACCTGCTCTCCCATGCCGTCTCCAGCATAGTACCATCGGCCGCTTAAGTCTTAACCATCGTGTTCGGGATGGGAACGGGTGTCTCCCCTAAGCGCATCGGCACCAGAAATCTTTTGTCTTTCTTGGTGTTTCTATATTCATTTTTATTTCTTTGAAAACCAAAGACTCAACAGTATATAAAACCCTTACTTCTTCTTCCTTAGAAAGGAGGTGATCCAGCCGCACCTTCCGATACGGCTACCTTGTTACGACTTCACCCCAGTTATCAGTCCCGCCTTCGGCAGCTCCCTCCTTACGGTTGGGTCACTGACTTCGGGCGTTACCAACTCCCATGGTGTGACGGGCGGTGTGTACAAGACCCGGGAACGTATTCACCGCGGCATTCTGATCCGCGATTACTAGCGATTCCAGCTTCATGTAGTCGAGTTGCAGACTACAATCCGAACTGAGACGTTATTTTTGGGGTTTGCTCCAGATCGCTCCTTTGCTTCCCTTTGTTTACGCCATTGTAGCACGTGTGTAGCCCAAATCATAAGGGGCATGATGATTTGACGTCATCCCCACCTTCCTCCAGGTTATCCCTGGCAGTCTCCCCAGAGTGCCCACCATAACGTGCTGGCTACTAAGGATAAGGGTTGCGCTCGTTGCGGGACTTAACCCAACATCTCACGACACGAGCTGACGACAACCATGCACCACCTGTCTAGAATGCCCCGTAGGGAAGGGATCGTTACATCCCGGTCATTCCGATGTCAAGACTTGGTAAGGTTCTTCGCGTTGCTTCGAATTAAACCACATGCTCCACCGCTTGTGCGGGTCCCCGTCAATTCCTTTGAGTTTCATTCTTGCGAACGTACTCCCCAGGTGGAATACTTATTGCGTTAGCGACGGCACCGAAGAGCTTTGCTCCCCAACACCTAGTATTCATCGTTTACGGCGTGGACTACCAGGGTATCTAATCCTGTTTGCTCCCCACGCTTTCGAGCCTCAACGTCAGTTACAGTCCAGTAAGCCGCCTTCGCCACTGGTGTTCCTCCTAATATCTACGCATTTCACCGCTACACTAGGAATTCCACTTACCTCTCCTGCACTCTAGCACCACAGTTTCCAAAGCAGTCCCGGGGTTGAGCCCCGGGCTTTCACTCCAGACTTGCAGTGCCGTCTACGCTCCCTTTACACCCAGTAAATCCGGATAACGCTTGCCCCCTACGTATTACCGCGGCTGCTGGCACGTAGTTAGCCGGGGCTTCTTAGTCAGGTACCGTCATTTTCTTCCCTGCTGATAGAGCTTTACATACCGAAATACTTCTTCACTCACGCGGCGTCGCTGGATCAGGGTTTCCCCCATTGTCCAATATTCCCCACTGCTGCCTCCCGTAGGAGTTTGGGCCGTGTCTCAGTCCCAATGTGGCCGGTCACCCTCTCAGGTCGGCTACTGATCGTCGGCTTGGTGGGCCGTTACCTCACCAACTACCTAATCAGACGCGGGTCCATCTCATACCACCGGAGTTTTTCACACCGTACCATGCGGCACTGTGTGCTTATGCGGTATTAGCAGTCGTTTCCGACTGTTATCCCCCTGTATGAGGCAGGTTACCCACGCGTTACTCACCCGTCCGCCGCTAAGTCAATTTCAATTCCATCCGAAAACTTCCTTGAAATCGCTTCGCTCGACTTGCATGTGTTAAGCACGCCGCCAGCGTTCATCCTGAGCCAGGATCGAACTCTCAAATTAAAGGTGTTCAATCCGGGGTCAAAATCAACTAACTAGCTAATTTATTTCCCGTTTTACTTGTTGTTTGGTTCGTATACAATTGCTTGTATTCGTTCTGAAATTTTCTCATTCAAAGCCATCAAACATGACTTGTTTTATTAGAATTTTCAGGGTTTTACATACTGTTCAATCTTCTGTTTTCAAAGTGCTTTATTTCGTGTCGCTGTCTCAGCAGCAACTTTTAAAGTTTATCATGTTCGGTTGTTTTTGTCAACCATTTTTTTCATTTTCTTCAAAACTTTTTCATCGCTCATCGATGTGTTTTAGAAGAAGTTTTTGCCGCCGTTTTCAGCGGCGAGTTATATCATACCAAAGCATTTGACAAAAGTCAACAATTATTTTGTTTTTCTGGAAAAACATGATTTTCAAGACATTTGATATAATTAAAACGGGGTTCGCCCCTCAGAAATAGGCGGAACCCCTGGCTCGGATATTTAGCTTTTTTTCCCGCAGCATTTCTTATATTTTTTTCCGCTTCCACAGGAACAAGGATCATTGGGATAGATTTTCGGAGGGTTCTTTCGCTGGGCAGATGCTGTCTCCAGACCCTTCATTACCATTTCATAGGGCTTATGGCCTCTGTTTAACACCATCCTGGTATGGTTCCATACATCTGTAATAATGCTTGTGAACCTTTCCAAGTGCTCTTCTGATTCAAAAATGATCCCGGTAGTCTCTATTCCATCTACAACCTCCTGAAGCTGTCCGCCCATACTGATCTCCGCCTGCACCTGACGCAGTAAATATGGAATCCTTTCATCCGGAACGTTCATTTCATCTGTTAAGAATTTGCTCAGCAGACCTAATTCTCCAGTCATTAAAAAGCCCTCATGATCCGCCATAAAACGGATTTCCATCTGGGTAGGGATATAATAAGGAACCTTTTTCTGCATCTGCTGAAATTCTTCAACGCCATTCTGCTCTGCCAGCGCCCCATCCACAAAGTTTCCGTCAATGAATCTTACCGAAGGACGGTATGATTGGAGAAGTTCATAGGCATGTAACAGATCTTCCAAGGAAAGCTTCTTATCTTCATATTTATTAAAGGTTTCCAACAGAACCTGTGGCGGAGTGACTGCATACAGGGAATTTGCCGCGCAGAGACAGTCTCCGATTTTACTGAGGCGCTCACGCTCTTCCTTAAATTCTGGTGTATTTACCGATTCATATGCTTTTAATACCTCTTCTGCAACCATAAAACGATTGTCAGGTCCTGCAGTTACATAGCCTCCTGCATATAGAAAGTCCATTTCTTCCATTTCAAAAGATGGTACCTGAAAATCATCTGATGCCAACTGTTCAAATAAATTTATTTCTGAATTACGGGCGCAAAGAAAATAGCTACTCATTACCTTCGGATCCAGAATGTGAGCGATCGTACGTTCCACAAGTTCTTCCTTTTTTAATTTAGAAAGCCCGTTCATACCATGTCTTTTTGCAATCTCAAGGATGCTGCCTTTATCATAACAATCATAAACTTCTGCTATATGAACTTCCTCCGATGCAGCATCAGAACCCTGGTTCAGACATTTATTGACAGCAGACATGTCATATTCTTTCAGATCTTTTGAACCCGATTCCAGAAGTTCATAATACCCGGCGATGCCTCCGCAGTTTTCCGGAACGCAGTCTCCTTTGAATTTTATAACCTGTCCCCAGCTTTCCTTATAATCAGAATCTGCATCTTCTACCTGAATGTTTAATTCCCAGTTTTTGTCGATGCCATAGGTATATGTAAATTTGCTGGTACCAGACACCAGGCTGTCAATGGTTTCATCACTTAAAAGGTATTGAAATTTGGGGGACCAATTCTCTTTACCCGGAACTACCCGAACCCCTTCAGAACGGAATTCAAATTCATACAGGTGCTCATCGGACCAGCAGAATGCTGTCTGAATCATCTGGTGCAGCTTTACAAAGGTTATCCCTTGCGGTACCAGAACCCTTCTCCAAATCGGCGGCTTGCTGCCTTTGATCGTGACTTTCAGTTGATATGCTCCCATGAAAACGCCCTCCTGTCTCGTATCCTTTGTATCCGTTCTTAAATTACGGAATATTTTTTATATTTCTACTATAAAATAAGCGCACGTTCCAATTTACCATATTTCCTCCCATTCTGTCCAGTCCATCCCGTTAATTTTTGTAAACGAAAGGCTGTTTTGTGTAATTATGACAGCTTTTTCAATACTGTCTTTGCTTCTTATCCATAATAAAGGAATTTCATTCTCCCATTCTGCAAATACTATTAATAAGAAAAAAGAGCGCTGGAATGCTTTACACAACATTTACATTTTCTATACTAAAATATGATATCAGAAAAGTTTTACGGCTGATATACTCCATGATGTAAGCGAAAGCAATTTTAAAGAGAAAAGAGGAGAAAGTAAATATGAAAAAAAATATTATTAAGACTCTTGCATTAGCTGGAATGGCAGTTCTTACAATGGGAACTTTAGCTGGCTGCGGCAGCAATAATGCTGAGACACAGGCTCCTGATACCAAAACCGAGGCTGGCACTACAAGTGGGACAACCGCTAATGAGACAACCGCTAAAGAAGATACGGCTTCTAATTTAAAGGGTTCTATCAGCATGGTTGGTTCTACCTCTATGGAGAAATTCGCAACCGCTTTAAGTGAAGTTTTTATGGAAAAATATCCGAGCGTTACCGTACAGGCCGAATTTGTAGGTTCTGGCGCAGGAATCGAAGCAGTTACCAATGGTTCTGCGGATATCGGTAACTCTTCCCGTAATTTAAAGGATGAAGAAAAAGCAAAAGGTGTTGCTGAAAATATCGTTGCAATCGACGGTATCGCCGTTGTCTCTGATCCGGCCAATACCGTTGACAATTTAACAAAAGACCAGCTGATCAACATTTACAACGGAACAACTACCAACTGGAAGGAATTAGGCGGAGCCGATCAGCCAATCGTTGTGATTGGACGTGAGGCAGGTTCCGGTACAAGAACTGCTTTTGAAGAACTGTTAAAGCTGGAAGACGCATGCAAATACAGCAATGAGCTGGACAGCACCGGCGCAGTCATGGCAAAGGCCGCTTCCACTCCAGGCTCCATTGGCTATGTTTCCTTAGACGTTCTTGATGATTCCGTTAAGACCATGAAGCTGGAAAGTATAGATCCAACTCCAGAAAACATCAAGGCAGGTTCCTACTTCTTAAGCCGTCCATTCGTTATGGCTACCAAAGGAGAGATATCTGAGCAGAGCGATCTGGTGAAGGCATTGTTTGACTATATCTATTCTGATGAAGGAAAAGATTTAGTAAAAGCCGTTGGATTAATCCCAGCAAACTAATTGAAAAGAAATTCTTCTTATACTGCATAACGATAATATTTACAGGGGACGCAGCCGGATGATTATGCTACGTCCCCGTTTTGAAAGGAGCTGTTATATGCGACCAAAGTCTTATTCCATATTTGGTGGCCACGGAAGTAAATCAGGTGTTGAGCATGCTGCAGAAGTAATCTTTACTGTCTGTGGCTTCTTTGCCGTTTTGGCTGTGGCTTCTATCACTCTGTACATGATCATAAGCGGTACGCCGGCACTTTTTAAGGTGGGAATTCTGGATATTCTGTTCGGAACCATCTGGATGCCGGCAGCCGCTTCACCAAGCTTTGGTATCCTTTATGTCATTCTGACCTCTATCATAGGAACTGCTCTGGCAATCCTGATCGGCGTTCCCATTGGCGTTATGACTGCTGTTTTCCTGGCTGAAGTAGCCCCTGAAAGGCTAACCAAAATCGTGCGCCCGGCAGTAGAGCTGTTAGCCGGTATTCCTTCTGTTATTTATGGTTTGCTTGGTATCTTGATTTTAAACCCTTTAATGTATAAAATAGAGTCAAAAATATTTGCAGGATCCACCACCCACCAGTTTACCGGAGGCGCGAATCTGATCTCCGCTGTTTTAGTGCTGGCCTTAATGATTCTTCCTACGGTTATCAACATCAGCGAATCAGCGCTCCGTGCTGTTCCGCAGCACCTTAGGAGTGCCTCTCTGGCTCTTGGAGCTACCAAGATCCAGACGATTTTTAGTGCGGTCCTTCCGGCAGCAAAGTCCGGTATCATTACCGCAATTGTCCTTGGAACAGGCCGGGCCATCGGTGAAGCAATGGCCATCAGCCTGGTGTCCGGAAGTTCGGTAAATATACCTCTTCCCTTTAATTCGGTCCGTTTCCTTACTACTGCGATCGTATCAGAGATGTCTTATTCCGCCGGGCTCCACAAACAGGTGCTTTTTACCATAGGTCTTGTCCTGTTTGCTTTTATCATGCTCATTAACATTAGCCTTAACAATCTGTTAAAGAAAGGAGAGGAAAGCCATGACAAATGATATTGTTATTCCTGTTCAAAAAGAATCTGCAGTAACACATAGCATTTATAACCGAAAAAACCGGATCTCCGATTCTTTCTTAACGGTTCTTATTTACTTATGCGCTTCCATCTCCATTATGGTCCTGATCGGAATCATGGGCTATGTGTTTGTTCGCGGTGTTCCCGAAATCAGCCTGGAATTTCTGACCACTGTACCAAGTACCATTAAAGGAACCTTTGGTATCGTCGGAAATATTGTTAACACCTTATATGTCGTTGTCATTACCCTGTTAATCGCCACTCCCCTGGGCGTTGGTGCAGCCATTTACCTAAATGAATATGCAAAGGGCGGAAGGGCGGTACGAATCATCGAATTCACCACAGAAACCCTGGCAGGTATCCCCTCCATTATCTTCGGACTCTTTGGTTATGTATTTTTCGGGAACACCCTGGGCCTTGGCTATTCCATCCTCACCGGTGCATTAACCTTATCCATCATGGTTCTTCCCCTTATTACAAGAACCACTCAGGAAGCCTTAAAAACCGTTCCGGAAAGCTACCGCTCTGGTGCCCTGGGCATCGGTGCAACCAAATGGTACATGATCCGGACTATCCTGCTTCCCAGCGCCATGCCAGGCATTGTGACAGGAATCATCCTGGCCATCGGCCGTATCGTGGGAGAGTCCGCTGCCCTTCTCTTTACGGCAGGAAGCGGCTACCTCCTTCCAAAGGACTTCTTCGGGAAAATATTTGAATCGGGCGGTACCCTGACAATTCAGTTGTACTTATGCATGCAAAAGGCCAAATACGGCCAGGCCTTCGGAATTGCCGTTGTCCTTCTGGTCATCGTACTGGCAATAAACGGACTTGCAAAATATCTGTCTCATAAATTCAATACGGAGGTCAAAGAATCGTGAATACCAATACAGTAAAAATTTCAACCAACCATTTAAATCTATATTACGGAACCAATCACGCTCTAAAGGATGTAAGCTTAAATCTCTTCACAAATAAAATTACGGCCTTTATCGGCCCTTCCGGATGTGGAAAATCTACCTTCTTAAAAACATTAAACCGAATGAACGACCTGGTTCCGAGCGTAAAAATAGAAGGGGAGGTTCTTTTAGATGAAGAAAACATCTATGATCCGCGGGTCGACACCACTCTTTTACGCAAAAAAATCGGCATGGTATTTCAGCAGCCAAACCCGTTTCCAATGAGTATCTATGACAATGTAGCCTACGGTCCAAGAATCCATGGTATAAAGAATAAATCTGAACTTGACGATATAGTGGAAAGAAGCTTAAAAGGGGCCGCTCTCTGGGATGAGGTGTCTGATCGTTTAAAAAAATCAGCCCTAGGACTATCCGGCGGCCAGCAGCAGCGCCTTTGCATCGCCCGCGCCCTGGCAGTAGAGCCGGAGGTACTGCTTATGGATGAGCCCACCTCGGCCTTAGACCCTATCTCAACTCTGAAAATCGAAGACCTGATGGATGAGCTGAAAGAAAAGTATACGGTTGCAATCGTTACCCACAACATGCAGCAGGCAACCCGAATCGCAGATAATACCGCCTTTTTCCTTGTAGGAGAGGTGGTGGAATACGCTCCCACAACCGAGCTGTTTACTGCCCCTAAGGATAAAAGAACCGAAGACTATATCACAGGACGCTTCGGCTGATTCATTTTATATAGAACAATAAAGGAGAACAAACAATGACAACGAGAGTTAATTATGAGCATGAGTTAAGCCTCTTAAACCATGACATAAAAGAAATGGGGCGAATGGTTGAAACCTCCATCGAACAGTGCTTTGTGGCATTTGAAGACCAGGATTTTGAAAAAGCGGAGGATATCATAAAAGGAGACCGTACCATCAACGACCTAGAGCGTTCCATCGAGGCCCGCTGTCTCTCCATCATCTTACGCCAGCAGCCTGTTGCCGGAGACTTAAGAGTAGTTTCCAGCGCCCTAAAGGTAGTTACGGACTTAGAGCGTATCGGCGATCACGCTTCCGACATCGCCGAACTCATCCTACGCATAAAAGGCGAACACGTTTACCATGTAGTCCGCCACATCCCATCCATGGCTTCCGCCGCCCGCGAAATGGTCCGCTGCTCCATCGAAGCCTTTATCAACCAGGATTTAGAGACTGCAAAGCAGATCGAGAAGCAGGATGATGTGGTTGATGAATTATTCGATAAGGTGAAGAATGATGTAGTTGATTTGTTAAAGCATTCCAATGAGCATATCGATCAGTGCATTGATTTGTTAATGGTTGCGAAATATTTAGAGCGCATTGGGGATCACGCCGTAAATGTTTGTGAATGGACAGAGTTTTCAAAAACCGGAGCTTTGAAAAATGTACGGATATTGTAAAGCTACGAGCAGTGCGTCCTTAAAAACGAAAGAGCCCATAAGAATGCTTGCATTCTTATGGGCTCTTTTGATTTTGAGGACATAGGGCGACAGCCGTCAAGCGAGAAGGAGCGCAGCGGATTCGAGCTTGAGCACTGCGGACCAGCGGCCCACACAATCAAACCCAATCTTTCCCCCCCCAATCTCCTCATCCTACAACATCGCTTCACCTCGACAATAAGTCTGAACCACATCATAGTCATCCCGAAGAACAACAAAATCCGCATCATAACCCGCAACGAGTCTACCCTTCCTATCATCAACGCCCAGACACTTAGCCGGATTAATCGTACAGGAATTCAGTGCCGAATCAAAAGGCACCATAGCCTCTTCCACCAGAATCTTTAACCCCATATTCGACTTAAGCGTACTACCAGAGATCGTATCCGTCCCTTTCAAATAAGCAAGGCCGTTCTCCCTAATCTCAATGCTATGCCCTCCCAGCTGAAAATCCATTCCAACAGGGCAATGCTTTGGACAAAGAGAATCCGTAATCATAATCGCATGATCCCTTCCCTTTATCGCATAATAATTATTAAGCGCCGCCAAATGAGAATGGCACCCATCACAAATGATTTCGCCATAAATATCCCTCACCCTGAACGCAGCTCCTACCAGCCCCGGATTCCTGTGATGATAAGGTGTCATGCCATTATACACATGAGTCATAGAAGTCGCCCCATTTGCGATCCCCATAAGCGCCTGCTCATAGGTAGCGGACGAATGTCCCATGCTGACCACCACTCCGGTATCCTTACAATACCTTGTCAGGGTGAATCCCTCATCATGCTCCGGTGCAAGCGTAATATATTTAATCAAACCCTTAGCCGCTTCCTGATACTCTTTAAACTGCTCAACAGAAGCAGTAGCGATTGCCTCCGGCGGCTGGGCTCCCTTATACTTCATATCCAGATAAGGCCCTTCAAAATGAATTCCAAGAATCTCTGCCCCTTCATATCCGCCTTCCACAACAGCTGCCACATTTGTAACTGCCTTTGTCAGCACATCCGGCATCTGGGTCACAGTAGTCGGAAGGATAGAAGTCACTCCCTCCTCCGGTATCCGTCTCATCCATTCCCGCAATCCTTCCGGTTCTCCATCGTTGGTATCATAACCATAAGCTCCATGGGTATGAATATCAATAAATCCCGGAACAATCCTGTCATCCCCGTAATCCTGATCTGCCGCCATCTCACCATAATCAAGGACTGCCTTGATTTTTTCATCTTCCACCTGAAGCTGTGCCGGGATGAACTGTCCAGCGATCCAGACCCGTCTGCTCTGTATTATCATAACCGTAACCTCTCTTTCCTGATTTTCTCCCCAGCTTACGAACGTATTAATAAACTCACCCGCCGTTACACTGGTACGTTTATCTATAGTATAAACAGTTCCTCCCCTGTTTTCAAGAAGTTTAGGAATAGTTTCCTCCTTTTGCATGCATCAACTAATCCTGAGAAATCGGCCACCGTATAATCACCCGGAATAAATCTGCCTCCACTTCAATTTGAAGCCTGCCGTTTTGCAGCTCCACAAAGCTTTTCGCAATCGCCATTCCAAGACCAGAGCCCTCCGTATTCCTTGCCTGGTCTCCCCTGACAAACCGTTCGGTTATTTCATCCGGATTAAAAGTAAGCTCTGCAGCCGAAACATTCTTTAGTGTAGTGACCACATAACCTCCTTCCTTCTTCATATCGATATAAGCCCGGGTATGAGGCATTGCATATTTTATAATATTCGTTAATAAATTATCAAATATCCGATAAGTCTTCTGGCTATCCAAAGGCAAAACAATCTTTTCATCCGGCAGGTTCCACCTGAAATCAATGGTAGATTCCTCAATTTTATCACTAAGTTCCAGGCTCACCTCCTTTAACAGACTGACAATATCCACATCCTCTAAATTCAGCGTTACATTATTACTGTTCGCCTTACTGATTTCAAACAAGTCCTCAATAAGCGCTTTCAAACGCATCGACTTCTGTTCCAGTATGTCAATATAAGCCTTCCTCTGCTCCGGCGTCACATGATCATCCCGCAGCAAGTTTACATAAGTAATAATAGCCGTCAAAGGCGTTTTCAGATCATGTGACATATTGCTGATCAAATCAGTCTTAAGCTTCTGGCTTTTCACCTCTTCCCCCACAGCAACCTTAAACCCGCTTTGTATCTTCTGTATCTCCTTCTTAAAAGGCTCAAATACGCTTAGGTCTTCTTCTATGGCAACCTCTAAATTCCCCTCAGCAATCTGGTTTGTCGCCCTTAAAAGAATCTGATATTTGTCACTTAAATCCTTATAATATTTCCTCATCACAATAAACAAAATAATCGAATAGAGGATCAAAGCGCCAATTCCAAAAAACCACAGACTGCAAAGAACAGAGAGAATAATAAAGTTCACACCCACAATCCGGAAAATAGTCCGGTCCGAACGTTCCTGCAGGTTGATATTCCCTACAAACAAATAAATTCTACGGCAAGTATTTTTCATCCATTGCCAAAACCAGCCGCACAAGGTCCGTTCGTAAAGGTAACGCTTCAGTCCGATGTGTATGACGTCACGCACACATAAAACCGCCCAGTAAACGATTGCAAAGGGGATGGACCACCACATTAAATTCCAAAGCTTTATCATGATCCCAGCCACCAGAGGCAGGAAATTGGCTCGCATAAGAGCGTCGTACAAATCACCCCGGTTCGTTATTGCCACAAGATTTGTAAGTCCTGTTCCGAATAATACGGCGGCGCAGCCGACTCCTGCGACGATCTCAAAAGGCGTTCGTAAAATCCTGCTGTACTCCGGAAAATCCGGGTCAAAACAGGAAAAGAAAAAGGCTGCAATCGCTACGGCGCAGATCAGGCCCAGAAAGATCCTGGAAACGCTGCCCGAATAATTATAGGCGCTCCAGACGGTTTCTCTATCCTCTTCATATGCAGCAATCTGCTGGGCCCTCATTCCATAAGCAAAGGTAACATTTCTCGGGTTTTTCAGCTTTAAATCCGTCTCGTACCGATACTGGTCCCAATAGTGATCACTCATGGGGTCCTTATTCCCTAAGGTTCCCAGGGTATTTAAGAGACTGACCGTATTATCTCCGCTTACAGCCCCGGTTTCCATCCGCCCAAGGTCATCATAACGAAGCACAGCCTTGAACTTATATTCACCGCTTCCTCCAATGGATCGGCCTCCCGCATGGTCTGCCAAAACGCTGCCGCTTGCATCAAGGATCTGATAGTCCATGTAATTTCTTATACCGTTAAAACTCCGGCTCCAGGATTCGTATTCCTGGATACAGCTTTGGCGAAGATCCTTTATATACTCATTGCGATCCTCCTGGGCAGGCGATTCAAGGGATTCTTCCCCGGCAACAGTAATGGTATCCTCTCCTGTTATGATCTCCGTTTCTCCTTCCGAAGCTGCCGCCTGACTGTTCATGCTGTTCCTTAATTCTTCCTCTGCCAGAGGGAAATAAAACTGAAAGGGAGAAATAACACTGCCCTGTTCATATTGGGCCTGCTCCAGATAAAGCACATAATTGCCCAGAACCAGATGGTTAAGGAACGAATCCTGTTCATAAACAGGCTCCTCATATCTGGCTGATTCATTTTTAAAAAACGGATAAAGCCCCACCATGACAGATGCAGCCGATAAAACTACGATCACCGCAATAATTATGCTGATCCTATGCCTGTTTTTCAATTTTATATCCAACGCCCCACACCACCTTCAAATATTTCGGCTCCTTCGGGTTGATCTCGATCTTTTCCCTGATTTTCCTTACATGAACCATGATTGTATCCGTGTTGATGGCCCGTTCATTCCAGACCCGTTCATAAATCTCTTCTGCGGAGAAAACTCTTCCCGGATTTTTCATAAGAAGAGCCAGTATCTTAAATTCAATGGGAGTCAGTTTCGCCGGTTTTTCGTCAACAGTCACTTCCACCGTATCCTCATTAAGCTCCAGCCCACCGATGGAATAAACATTGCTTTTCTCCCTCTGCTCCTTTGCTTCCAGCATATCCATATATTTTTTATAACGCCGGAGCTGGGAATTCACCCTTGCTAACAGTTCCATGGGGGTAAACGGCTTTGAAACATAATCATCGGCGCCGATATTAAGCCCCATGATTTTATCCACTTCCTCAGACTTTGCCGATAAGATGATCACAGGGAAATCATGGGTCTCTCTTAATTTTACGGTCATAGTAATGCCATCCATTCTGGGCATCATCACATCCACAATCGCCAGATGAATCTCTTCCCGCTCCAACACCTTAAGACCTTCCACACCGTCTGCCGCCTGGAACACCTCGTATCCCTGGCTCCTTAAATATATCTCAATTCCCTCTCTGATCTCTTTATCATCCTCTACCAATAAGATGTGGTTTGCTTCCATGTTCTCTCTCCTTTCCCCTTTTATGTCCATTCTTTCCGGACATAGAGGTATGCCTGTGAGGCGTTTCCCATTTCTGCCTGATTTATTTGGCAAAAAGGTATCCCCATAGGGTGCTGCCTGATATGTGATTTGGACCTGCAGTCAGCAGTATCCACATTTATGATACCACATTTTCACTCTTTTTACTTTAATTAAAGGATACGAAAGCAATCTTAAATGGAGGGGCACAGAAAACGAAAGAAATTCTAAAATTTCCTTCCTCTTCTTTCATAATCATTTTCACAAAAAGAAAAAGGCCCATCAGGATTTCCAAAATCACTGATGCGCCTTTCCCATATTATTCGGATGTCTTCCGTAAATTGCTTTCCATCAACCGGTTATATCCCAGCCATCCGTTATTATCTCCTGCACCCTTTAACACCTCGATCATTGTCTCCATCTTGGCATCCGTATTATCTGCAAAATTTAACGCCAGCGCCTCGATTAAAGCCGGTTTCTTTGGAGAACCATATTCCAGCTCCCCGTGATGGGCCAGAATGCAGTGCTTCAGTTCAGAAGCCGTCTTTTCCGGAAAGCTTTCCATCGACCGGATTCTCTCTCCCACCATTTCCGTTCCAATGATGATGTGGCCCAAAAGCTGCCCGTCATCGGTATAGTCGTTTTCCGGGAATGTGGAAAGTTCCCTGGTTTTTCCGATGTCATGAAACATGGCTGCGGTTAAAAGCAAATCCCGGTTAATGTACGGATAGTAGCCGGCGTAATAATCACACAGCTTCACAACACTTAAGGTATGCTCCAAAAGCCCTCCCACAAAGCCGTGGTGAACACTTTTTGCCGCAGAGTGGAACTGAAATGCCTTGGCAAAAGCTGCATCCTCTACAAAAAAGCTTTCCGAGAGCTTTCTTAAATGAGGATTCTTAATTGTCCGGATAAAGCCCAGAAACTCCTCGTACATAAGTCCGATATTCTTAGAGGAAACCGGAAGATAATCACCCGGAACAAATTCTCCCTCATCCGCTTTCCGGATACGCTTGATATTCAACTGGTTGGAATTCTGGAAAACGGTCACATCTGCATCTATGTATACATAATCCAGAGTTTCAAAGTTCCCGATTCCCGGAGAGCCCAGGTCCCAGATCTTGGCATCTACTGTTCCGGTCTTATCCTGAAGAATCAGGTTTCCATATTCTTTTCCTGACTTCGTAAGGGCAATCTGCTTATTTTTGCATAAATACACATCTGATACATGAATTCCCTCACGGAATGTTTCTACATACCTCATTGTTTTCCTCCACATTCTTAACCCCAGGCAACACGGAAGCCAGGACAATTACCTGGCTCCAATGGTTACCTGATACTGTATCTCTTTATATTCTTCCCTTCCATAGCGGGAAACACTCACAGGAATCACATCTCCTGGATTGGAGTTTTCGAGCACTGACTGAAAGTCCTTCATGGTAACAATGGTTTCCTTTCCCATGGACCTTATGATATCGCCGCACTGGATCCCGGCATTATAGGCAGGGCTGTCTGCATTCACATCAACCACATATACCCCAAGAGGCATACCGTTGCTATTCATGACAGCACTTACTTCCTGTCCTTTGATCCCAAAGTATGGGTATGCCACCCCATTGCTCATTTTACCCAGAATGCTCTTATAATCGGATATGGCCATAGCCGCTGTCATATCCTTATTGCTGTCATTCTTATGTTCATCCGTTACCCAGCCGATGATCTGCCCCGACGTGTTCATAAGGAACGTGCCAGTCCCGGCATTTCCCTTCACATCGGAATACAGGATGCGTGTCATGCCATCGGTAATTTGTACATTTTTCGTTATATACGATATAAATCCGTATCCAGTGGAATGGACCATGCCGGCAGGGCCGCCAATGGCCAAAACCAGATCACCCTGCTTCACGGAATAGGAATTTCCCAGCTCAATAGCCTTAATCTCCTCTAACAAAGCCCTTCCAAGATCGGCCGTGGAAACACTTACGATGGCCATTCCGGAAAGCTTATCGGTCTGCTTAATGGTTCCCTGGACTTCCGTCCCGTCTGAAAATGCCACACGAATCGCCTCCGCATCCTCCACCGCTCCATCCGGTGTCAGCACCAGGAGCTCCTGATTTGCAGAAGCAATAACCACTCCGGAAAAAAGGCTGGAGTTTTCCACAGGGTTATTAAACCAGTCTGTCTGTGTTTTTACAGAATGGACCGTTACGATTCCCTTGTCCGCTTTTTGAACAAGAGTCCTTAGGCTTCCATAAAGAGTATTTAAATCATCCACTGAAAATGGATATTTCTCCATAGCAGATTTTAAAATATCCTCAATCGGTTCTGTCTCAGCTACAGATCCGGTCTCAGCCTCAGAAGGCACAGTTTCAGGATCATCCTTTGGTATGGTCACAGGAACACTTTCACTGGTGGACCCCTTAGCAAAAAATCGCTCAGCTACAGGTCGGGATACGGCAAATGTAACAGCTGCAATAATTCCGAAAATAACCGCAGTTGCAAAAAGGCCCAAGGCCCTTTTTAACATATCCCTTTTTGACATGGGCTGTCTCACTATCTTTTCATTGATAAACTGACGAGGCTCCGTCTTTCTATCATCTGGCCCGTTATTTTCCGGCATACTAACCCTCCTTCGCAGAAGACCTAAATACTATTATAAGGTTGTTCTCCCTTTAATGCAAGAAAAACCTACATAAACAGAGACTCCATCCGGAAACCTTAGGAATAATTTCCAGAAATCAAGAAACATTATAATTATCTCCATAGGAGGAAAAACAACCTGAGGATTGCAGTTTTTGTCCCATATATGCTATACTGTAACAGATACCATCATCACTGGACCACAATGCAAAGAAAGCAGAATAAACAAGGAATAATATATGAATCAGAAAGCATTAAAAACTTTAGAATATCATAAAATCATCGCACAGCTTGCAGAATACGCTTCCAGCGATTCAGGCAAGGCGCTGTGCCGGAATCTGGTACCATCAACGGACTACCAGGAGATCGTGAAATCCCAGAGCGAGACGACCGATGCCGCCACTAGAGTGCGCCAGAAAGGCGGCATCTCTTTTGGAGGCGTAAAAGACATCCGGCCATCCATAAAACGTCTGGACGTTGGAAGCTCTCTGGGAATTGTGGAGATTCTTTCCATCAGCTCCCTTCTAACCGCCTCAGCCCGGGCGAAAGCCTACGGACGCCATGAGGACTCTGAGCTGCCGGATGACTCACTGGAAGAATTCTTCCGGATGCTGGAACCCTTAACCCCGGTCAACACGGAAATCAAACGCTGCATCCTCTCCGAAGAGGAGGTCAGCGATGAAGCCAGCCCGGGACTTCATCATGTAAGGCGCTCCATGCGCTCTATTAATGATAAGATCCATACTCAGTTAAACTCCATATTAAACTCTAACCGGACTTATCTACAGGACGCGGTTATCACCATGAGGGATGGACGTTACTGTCTCCCGGTGAAATCCGAGCATAAATCCCAGGTGTCAGGCATGGTTCACGACCAGTCTTCCACAGGTTCCACACTTTTTATCGAACCAATGGCTATCGTGAAGCTTAATAATGATTTAAGGGCCCTGGAAATCCAGGAACAGAAAGAAATCGAAATGATCCTGGCCGATTTAAGCAACCAGCTGGCTCCCTATCTTGAGGAGCTGGAAACAAATTTTGAGATTCTGACTAAGCTGGATTTTATTTTTGCAAAAGCAGCCTTATCCAAACATTACAATGCAAGCCAACCGGAATTTAATACAAAGAGGATCATAAACATTAAGGATGGACGCCATCCCCTGCTTGATCCAGCCAAGGTGGTTCCCATCAGCATCCATCTGGGCCGGGACTTTGATCTGTTAATTGTAACCGGACCAAATACCGGAGGAAAAACAGTTTCCTTAAAGACAGTGGGCCTATTTACCCTCATGGGACAGTCCGGCCTTCATATACCGGCATTTGATGGTTCCCAGCTGGCAGTGTTTGATGAAGTGTTTGCAGATATCGGAGATGAACAGAGCATTGAGCAGAGCTTAAGTACTTTTTCCGCCCATATGACCAACATTGTCCAGATCCTGGGCCAGGCAGACAGCAATTCTCTCTGCCTGTTTGATGAGCTTGGAGCTGGAACTGATCCAACGGAAGGAGCGGCCCTTGCCATCTCCATCCTGTCATTTCTCCATAATATGAAATGCCGCACCATGGCCACCACCCATTACAGTGAGCTAAAGGTATTCGCCCTCACAACCCCAGGCGTGGAAAATGCCTGCTGCGAGTTTAATGTAGAGACTCTAAGACCCACCTACCGCCTTTTAATCGGCGTGCCGGGTAAGAGTAACGCCTTTGCCATTTCCAAAAAGCTGGGACTTCCGGATTATATCATTGAAGATGCGAAAACCAACCTTGAGGCAAAGGATGAAACCTTCGAAGACCTTTTGACCCATCTGGAACAAAACCGCGT
The DNA here is from genome assembly GCF_900105215.1 of Lacrimispora sphenoides. Lineage (NCBI taxonomy): Bacteria > Bacillati > Bacillota > Clostridia > Lachnospirales > Lachnospiraceae > Lacrimispora > Lacrimispora sphenoides. Next base: position 929,059 of record NZ_FOIP01000001.1, read on the forward strand.
CACCATTGATAAGGAACGGATCCAGATCGCATCCTATAAGCAGGAGGTAGAACAGTTAAAAGCCCGTCTGACCCAGAAGGAAGAACGGCTTGATGAACGCCGGGATCAGATGATACGGGCAGCCAAAGAGGAAGCACAGAAGATTCTCCGGGATGCCAAGGATACGGCAGACCAGACCATACGGAACATTAACAAGCTTGCCGCAGACTCCGGCGTAAGTAAGGAGCTGGAAGAACAGCGGAGCAAGTTAAGAAGCAAGCTTCAGGATGTGGATTCTTCCCTTTCCCTGAAAAACGAGAAAAAGCAGCCAGGAAAGAAAATCGATCCCAAAAAGCTGAAGCTGGGAGACGGTGTAAAGGTCTTAAGCATGAACTTAAACGGGACTGTAAACTCTCTTCCCAATGCAAAAGGCGATCTGTATGTACAGATGGGAATTCTCCGTTCATTGGTCAACATTTCGGACTTAGAGCTTCTCCACGAGGAGTCTGTTTCCACTCCCGCCTCTGGCGGTTCCAGAAAATCAGGAAGCGGAAGCAGTTCTACACGTATGTCCAAATCCTTTACCATCTCTCCGGAGATTAATCTGATCGGAATGACAACGGATGAAGCCATTCCTCAGCTGGACAAATACTTAGACGATGCCTATCTGGCCCACCTTCCCCAGGTGCGTGTGGTACATGGCCGTGGAACGGGAGCCTTAAAAAATGCGGTGCACAAGCACTTAAAAAAGTTAAAGTATGTGAAGGAATTCCGGCTTGGCGCCTTTGGCGAAGGGGATTCCGGCGTAACCATTGTTTCATTTAAGTAAAATACTTCGTTGCAGCCGCCAAATGGATATGCGGGCATATTCTCCTGGCTCGCTGTCTTTGCGTGAATCATTTGAGAAAGGGGGCCATTATGGCAGAAAAACAGCGGATATTGATTGTAGACGATGACAGCAACATCGCGGAATTAATTTCCCTCTATTTGTTAAAAGAATGCTATGAAACAGAAATCGTAGGCGACGGAGAGGAGGCACTCCGGGTATTTCCTGAGTTCCGTCCCCACCTAGTGCTTTTAGACCTGATGCTTCCCGGTATGGACGGCTACCAGGTCTGCCGGGAGATGCGTTCCTCATCCCAGGTCCCCATCATCATGCTGTCCGCCAAGGGAGAGGTCTTTGACAAGGTTCTGGGCCTGGAACTGGGCGCCGACGACTATATGATCAAACCCTTTGATTCCAAGGAACTGGTGGCCCGTGTAAAGGCCGTATTAAGACGTTACCAAACGAACCCTGTTCCTGCCGCTCTTCATACGGACCATCAGGGCGATTATGTAGAATATCCGGACCTCATTGTCAACCTGACGAATTATTCCGTTATCTATATGGGGCATTCCATCGAGATGCCGCCCAAGGAACTGGAGCTTCTTTATTTCCTTGCAGCCTCACCAAACCAGGTGTTTACAAGAGAGCAGCTTTTGGACCACATCTGGGGATATGAATACATCGGTGATACCAGAACCGTAGATGTCCATATCAAACGGCTCCGTGAAAAGATCAAGGATCATTCAGGCTGGGCCTTGACTACGGTTTGGGGAATCGGCTATAAATTCGAAGTAAAGAGATAAGGTGGTTATTCGCCCACTGATCATCATAATCCAAAAAGAGATGGTATTGGCCGCCACATTCGTGAAATAGTTATAAAAGTTATAAAAGAAAAGGACAGCTATTCGCTGTCCTTTTCCTCGTAAACGTCTCTGTTTTCTTTATATCTCAGTGTGTTCGGTCCCAGAAAATGCCCTGTTCCCCAGTGGTTGTTGAAAGTATTTACTTCCTCCGCCACGTCTTCTTCATAATCCTGATATTCCTGATATTCCTGATATTCCTTGTTCTTCTTCATGTTAATCACCTCTGTAATAGTATGGACGATTAGCCGAAAAATTAATCAACTGCAATCTTATATATGAAACCGATTACAAAAATCATATATGGAGAAAATAAGAAGTGACTTAATTACTGAAAAGATGTATACTAAATTTAATTACGTCTAGGTGATATCAATCATTTCTATTTCCTGGATGCAAAAATTAATAAGATGGAGTAGTATTATGAAGCAGTCAAATAACAGCCAGATAATAAAATCGTACCTCTCTGATGTGCATAAATACGGCCTCCATATGGAGTGCTTTGATTTTGAGGTGAAACACTAGATGACACATTCTCTCTATTATAAATTCGTCCTGGGCTATCTGCTGTTCGGCCTCCTCGGATTTGTTACCATTGCTACCTTTTCTTCTGAAATCACAGACCAATATCTTCTTGGCCGCCGTTCCGAAGCCTTGTATGGCGAAGCCAATCAGATCGCTTCCTCCTACAGCGGCATGTACCAAGGTAAGGACATGAAGCTGACCTCCTCCTATCCAGAGCTGGTGAAAGAAGGCAATTATCTTCATGCACAGATTTGGATTGTAGACCGGCAGGGTAAAGTGGTATCCGATAGTGCACAGTCCGACAAGCAGGGACAGGTCATCGAAAACTTTGACCCTACCTCAATGGGCAACAAGTCCTACACCATCGGCGATTACTATCATCAATTCTCCTATGATGTCTTAAGCGTCCATGCGCCCATTACAGGGAACTATAACACGTATGGCTACGTGGTGATCCACCTGCCGCTATCCTATTTGAAAATGGAGAGGGACGGGATCTTAAACATCGTTTATGTCACATCAGCGGTAGTGTTTGGCCTCTCCCTGATAATCCTCCTTGTTTTTACCAGGAATGTTTATTTTCCTCTTAAAAAAATCACGGCAGGAGCAAACGAATACGCCCAGGGGAACTTAGCCCACCATATTGAGGTAAATACAAGGGATGAAATGGGCTATCTGGCCGCTACGCTTAACTATATGTCCGCTGAATTGGGGAAGATGGAGGAATATCAGAAAACCTTTATCGCCAACGTTTCCCATGACTTCCGCTCTCCATTAACCTCCATTAAGGGATATCTGGAAGCCATCCTTGACGGAACCATACCGCCGGAGATGCATGAGAAATATTTAAACAGGGTTATTTCAGAAACAGAACGGTTAAACAAGCTGACCCAGGGAATGCTGACCCTTAATTCTCTGGACTGCAAGGGATATTTAAACCGCGCCAGCTTTGACATCAACCGGGTCATCAAGGATACGGCAGCTTCTTTTGAAGGAACATGCAGTGATAAAAACATCACCTTTGATCTGACCTTCTCTGAAAGCATTCAGATGGTTTATGCGGACCTTGGGAAGATACAGCAGGTACTCTATAATCTGATAGACAACGCCATAAAATTCAGCCATGCAGATTCCACCATCTGCATCCAGGCTTCAGTAAAGTATGAGAAAATCTTTGTATCTATTAAGGATACGGGAATCGGCATTCCAAAGGAAAGTTTAAAAAAGATCTGGGATCGGTTCTATAAATCGGACTTATCCAGAGGAAAAGATAAGAAGGGCACCGGACTTGGTCTTGCCATTGTCAGGGAGATCATCCAGTCCCACGGAGAAAATATTGACGTGGTCAGCACGGAAGGGGTCGGATCGGAGTTCATCTTCAGCCTGCCTAAGGCCGGAGCTCCATAGCATGTGCAATATTCCTGATCAGCATTAGAAGAGCAAAAAAACACCGGTACAGTATTTTCCAGGCAAACGTGGAAAATTCTGTACCGGTGTTTTTTATTCCTTCCACTGAAGATGATGAAGCTCACCCGTCATGGTCATGCGTTCGAATCCATTCTGTCTCAACGCCTCATAAAGCACGATCGATACAGAGTTGGATAAATTTAAAGACCTGATATCACCCCACATAGGGATTCTGATACACTGTTCCTGATTCTCCAAAAGGATCTCTTCCGGAATCCCGGCGCTTTCCTTTCCAAACATGAGAAAGCAGTCCGGTTCATACTCTACATCAGAATAGACATGAAGTCCCTTTGTGGTGGCCATGTAGATCTTCGCTCCAGGATTCCGGTTCAGAAAATCCTGATAATCGCTGTAAACTGTTACATCAAGCTTGTCCCAGTAATCCAGCCCGGCCCGTTTAATCAGTTTATCATTCAGTTTAAATCCCAGAGGCTCGATCAGATGCAGCTTCGTTCCCGTAGCCACACAGGTCCGGCCGATATTTCCGGTGTTGGCCGGCATCTCTGGCTCCAATATTACAATATTCATACCTCTTACGCCTTTCCATCCAGTTTCTTGACAAATCGGTCCATACGGCCTAAGGCCTCCTTAAGATTCTTCAGAGAGTATGCATAGGAAATACGAAGATATCCTTCTCCACAATCTCCAAAAGCCGTACCTGGTACTACCGCCACCTTTTCTTCCCGAAGGAGCCTGGTAGCAAACTCATCAGAGGTCATTCCAAACCGTTTGACAGAAGGGAAGGTATAAAATGCACCGTGAGGTTCAAAACACTCCATTCCCATTTCTTTAAATGCGTGGATCAGATAACGGCGCCTCTGGTCATAGGATTCCCTCATCACCTGAACGTCTTTATCTCCGTCACGCAGGGCCGCCACTGCGGCATACTGGCTGGTAGTCGGCGCACACATAATGGCAAACTGATGGATCTTTAACATCTGCTCCAGTATCACTCTCGGAGCCGCGGCATAGCCAAGGCGCCAGCCGGTCATGGCATAGGATTTTGAAAAGCCGTTGATGAGTACGGTCCGGTCCCTCATTCCGGGAAATGAAGCAATGGTAGTATGGTCGCTTCCGTAGGTAAGTTCCGCATAAATCTCATCCGAAATTACAAACAGATCCTTCTCTATAACGATTTTAGCGATCTCCTCCAGCTCCTCCGCCTTCATAACCGCTCCCGTAGGGTTATTGGGGAATGGAAGCACCAGTACCTTGGTCTTTGGGGTGATCTTTTCCAGCAGCTTTTCACTAGTCAGCTTAAACTGATCCTTTGCTTGCAGGTCAATGATGACCGGAACGCCATTTGCCAGAATGGTGCAGGGAACATAGGAAACGTAGCTGGGCTGAGGGATTAAAACTTCATCCCCGGGATTTAACATGGCGCGGAGGGCAATATCAATAGCCTCACTGCCGCCCACCGTCACCATTACTTCGTGGTCAGGATCATATGTAACCGCGAAGCGCCGGCTTAAATAGCCGCATATCTCCAGCTTTAATTCTTTCAGACCTGCATTGGAAGTATAAAACGTACGGCCTTTTTCCAGGGAATAAATCCCCTCCTCCCGGATATGCCAGGGCGTGTCAAAATCAGGTTCCCCCACTCCAAGGGAAATTGCATCCTTCATTTCACTTACTATATCAAAAAATTTACGGATTCCCGAAGGCTGGATCTCTACGATCCGATCTGATAATGGATTTCTCACGGCGTAATCAACATCCTTTCATCGGTTGTTCCTTCAGCAAGAACGGTTCCATGGTCTTTGTATTTCTTTAAGACAAAATGGGTCGCCGTGCTTAGCACCGATTCCATGGGGGACAGCTTTTCCGATACAAATTGTGCTACCTGCCTCATAGTCTTCCCTTCTATGAAAACCGTAAAGTCAAAAGCGCCGGACATGAGATAAACGGCATTTACCTCGCTGTACTGATAAATGCGCTCCGCGATCTTGTCAAAACCCATGCCTCTCTGGGGAGTGACCTTAACCTCAATCAGAGCCATAACTTTTTCGTCGCTGGTATTATCCCAGTTAATCAGGGTGTGGTAGCCGCATATGATATGCTCTTTTTCCATTTCAGCGATTTCATTGGCAATGGCGGCCTCATTTTCCCCTAAAAGAATCGCCAGATCCTTTAAATCGATCCTGCTGTTTTTTTCAATAATTGCCAATATTTTTTCTCTCATATCCTACCTCCTGATTTCCTTATTATTTGTCCACGCTTTTTGGACATAGCGGTATGCCCGCAGGGCGTTCCATATTATTCGTCCACGCTTTTTGGACATAAAACCTTATAAAGTTCATCCTCTGTGGGCCGGTCAAGATAGCCGACGCTTTCCCCGTGGTCAATGATCCGTTTGATACCTCCGGTTACTTTCCCGATCACAGCTGCATGGATTCCCTGCTCTTTTAAAGCATGTACCAGATCCCCTCCGTTATCAGCCGAAAAAAGCAGGCAGCCTGCCGAGAAAAGGCGGTACGGGTTTAAATCGTACCGCTCACAAATTTCAATGGTTTCCTGTTTCACCGGAATCCTGAGAAGGGAAAACCGGATACCCGTCATATAAGCGCCGGATAAATCCCAAAGAGCCTTTAAAACACCGCCCTCACCTGCCGGTTCACATTCAGATGCACCGAATTCCTTCCACTTTTCCAAATCTCCTTCCAGTTCCATGTTCCCGGATTCCAAGATCCGTACTACATAGTCTCTGGAAAACCATTGATATAATTCTTCTTGTTTATTTTTTACGGTTTCCACCGTTCCGGACAGCCCGGCATATCCTGCAATAACAAGATCCTGCCCGGGCCTTACGGTTCCGGTATTCTCCCTTTCGATCCGTCTCATATGCTTACCTGCCAGCGCTTACGGTCCTGCCTCTAACGAGGCATCTTCCGGTATCTGGGGTCCTTCCTGTACTGCGTTCCCGGTATCTGCAGGAATTGTCTCCTCCGGGGTCACAACCGGCGGCGTTTCCACAGGAATTCCAGGAGTTTCAGCCGGTACAGCAACTGCAGGAGCGGCCGGCCCGACCTTTATAATGGCCTTTGATGGATTATAGGTATCCGTATGAAGGATCTCCCGGCTCTGCTCAACACCATCTACATATACAACCTTCCACAGCCTGGACTTCATCCCCTTATGTGCAGACTGGACCTGGCTTCTGCTTCCAGGAGGCATGGTTGGATCCACGATCTCCTTTGGCGCACCCGGATCCGTTACGCTCAAGGTCTCAGAAACAAAATCAAAGGTCCTGTTTGCAGGTCTGGTTTCTTTCCCATAGATGGTAAAGGTAAGGGTCTTTCCAGAAGTATAGCCCTCGACAAAAATGGGCGTGCTGTAATTGTTGGTAAATTTAATGTCCTTATACGTACCGGCTATGGCTGCATCTTCAGAGGGTTTCACATAACCAACTATCATGGAGTGGTTCTGCCTCTGGGCAACTTCCAGCTCTGCCCTGAGCACGGCATTGTAAATGGTAGTAGCAATCTGGCAGACGCCTCCGCCAATGCTATCTACTACCTGGCCATTCTCATAGGCTGATGCCGTTGCATAGCCGTTTTCTACGGTAAAGGGATGCATGCACTCATAACCAGACAGAGTTTCCCCCGGCATCAGCACGTGGCCGTTGATCTTACCTGCGCCCACCTGCAGATTCTTGGATCTGGAAGCACCACTGGAAGAGAAGCTGGTGGAAAAGGTTCCAAGCACATCCTTTATGGTTATCAAATCATCCGTGGTAATTGCAGGCTTTACCTCTACAACCACTGCGGTGGCTGTTACCGGCTCCTTAAGTCCATTGGAAAGAGCAGCATCTAAAGCCTGCTTTGTAGCCGCCACATCAACGGTTTTTCCAATGGCAGAGGGAGTCACTACAAATACTCCCTTGTCACGGGTAATGGTCGCGTTCTTTGGCTCCATTACTCCCTGTGCACACTTTTCTGCCACAAATGACGTCACACTTCCATCATCAAGGGCTGTTTCCAGAGGGATGATCACATGGTTTTGTTCAATATCCTTCTTATTCAGATACCGTTTGATCAGGTTGCCTCCCTGCCAGGAAGATGCGGCCTGGGAAACAGCCTCCGGATTGCTCCAATGGAAGCCAAGATCTTTTGCTATGGTTTCCACCGGCTGTCCGTCAACGATCAATGTTATCTTTTGGTTTTCCATTTCATTCACCAGGTCCTGTATCTTCTGGCTGGCTTCCTCTTCTGTCATACCTCCCAGATTATATTCTCCCACATATATACCATCCGGAAGAGTATCAGCCATGGCATATGCGGGAGAAAGAAATCCAATTCCCGCTGCAATTACGATCGCTGCCAGGCTCATGGACAAAGTTTTCTTTTTCATAATCATTCCTCATACTCTGCTGTGCCTGTACGCTGCCAATACACCTCCTGGGTCGCTTATAGAAACTGAAGCATCATAGGAAGCACCATAGCAGCAATCAGTAAAATAACTACTAGGATCAAAACTATTGATAAAAATTTTCTGTTGTTTTTATTATTGAAGTTAATCATATCGTATCACCTCTCTTATATTCTTCCATACTGTGCTATGATTTTATCCGTGATTCTTGATATTTCATTTCTGGACAAATATTCTGTTTGCACAGATAAAACTATTTTATGATATTTTAATAAATCCTGCAAGTGTTCTTTTTGCCTTTTTGAGGCCGGATGCTCTTTTTTTACCTTATAAATCAAAGCCTGAGGGCCAAAGGCTTCCGGCGATTCCTTCTCATACCGATCTGCCAATTCCTGATAAAGCTTTTGGGCTGCCATTGCATCTGCAAGCGCCCGGTGGCTTAAGGTTTGAACGATCCCATAATATCCGCAGGCTGCTTTTAGATTTTTCTTCTCATCAGGGGGCATAAATCTTCGTGCAAGCTTTAGGGTGTCGATTCCCTGACGCTCAAATTCATAGCCCTCATTGATTGCCGCACGCTTTAAAAAACTGTAATCAAATATTACGTGATGTCCCAGAATCGGCAAGTCTCCTGCAAAATCCAAAAATCCGCCAATCACCTCTCCAATTCCCCGGGAAGCCTCTAACTGGCGGTTGGTAATGCCGGTGAGCATACCTACCTTAGGCTCCAGCTTCCTGTAAGGATTAACAAAGGTTTCGTAGTTCTCTGTAACCTGCCCCTCTATAACCTTCACCGCTCCGATTTCAATGATCTTATCCTGCTTTGGGTCAAGACCGGTGGTTTCCAAATCTACGGCAATATAGGATGATACCACATTAATCCTCCCTCTTCTAACTTGGTTCCAGTCCGGCGCTGGGACAAAGCTTTTCCAAAAAGCACTGGCTGCACTTCGGATTTCTTGCAATACAAATGGATCTGCCAAGGGTAATGATCTGAATATTCCATAAGATCCAGTGCTCTTTTGGAAGTACCTTCATCAGCTCATACTCAATTTTCTCCGGATCCTCTTCCTTTGCAAAGCCCAGCTTTCTGGAGATCCGCTTTACGTGGGTATCCACTACAATGCTTGGCTCATGGTAGATGTTTCCCCTGATAACATTGGCTGTTTTACGACCTACCCCTGCAAGAGAGGTCAGTTCCTCCATTGTCCGGGGAACCTCTCCTCCGAATTTTTCCACCAGGTCCTGACAGCAGGATATGATGTTCTTCGCTTTCATATGATAAAATCCAAGAGAATGGATATCTTTCTCCAATTCCTTTAAATCTGCCTGCGCAAATTTCTCTGGTGAATCATACTTCCTGAATAAGTCCGGTGTCACCATATTCACCCTGGCATCGGTGCACTGTGCGCTTAAAATGACCGCTATTAAAAGCTGCCATGGATTTTCGTGGTTTAAATAGCATACATATGAAGTTCCATATTCCTGGTCAAGGGCCTCAAGCACTTTTAATACCCTGGCCTGACGTTCTGCTTTTGTCTCTCTCTTTGCCATTATTTCCTCCATACACCGATTTCATAAGCAGCTGCATTATGAGACAGGACATCCCGTTTTTTGTAATCAAAAAGAACTGCCCTTCCGTCCCGGAATACCTCCACATGAGCCATCTTAATGAGCTGTCTGGCCTCATAACCATCGTAACCTTCCTTCAAATACCGGAAAGCTGCTGCCTCTGCCTCAAAAAATGCCCTTACCTGGTCCTTATATGGTTCCTGGTCTGTCGCAAAAACAGGCCGGCTCTTTAAATTTTCCCTCAGGTAAAGATCATACACCAGAAGATCCCGGTACAGGGAACGTTTTTCCGGCACCAGGCTGTATAGGAACCCTTCCAGGATCTCATACCGGGCCATTCGGTTATGGCTGATTTTTAAGTACCCCTGCTTATCATAATATTCAGCCAGAGTCTCAAACATATCAAAAGGCGTTTCAAACTCTTTAAGAAGTTCATCTAAGGTCGTCCGGAACTGTCCGCTGTTTCCGTAGACCTCCAGCATTTCCTCCAAAGCTTTCAGCTTCAGAACCCCGCCGTAGTCGATCCATTTGGTTGACAGCACCTCGTATGGTGCCTTCTCCTTAAACTTAACCCCGTATTCCCCTGCCTTCTCCCACAGATAAGAACCTTTTAATACCTTTAAAAATCCAAGCTGAAGCTGTTCCGGCTTCATCTCATATACCTCATTAAAGGAATTACGAAAGCTTTGGTAATCTTCTCCCGGAAGTCCGGCGATCAGGTCAAGATGCTGATGGATATTTCCAAAGCTGTTGATTTTGTCAACCCTTTCCTTTAATCGCTTCAAATCCATAGTCCTGCGGATTTCCTTAATGGTTGACCGGTTGGTGCTCTGGACTCCGATCTCAAGCTGGATCAGTCCCGGCCTCATGCGGGACATAAGCTCAAGTTCCTCCTCATTTAAAAGATCCGCGGATATCTCAAAATGAAAATTGGTCACCCCGTTATCATGTTCTATGATATGGCGCCAGATCTCCATGGTATGCTTTCTGCTGCAGTTAAAGGTCCTGTCCACAAATTTCACCTGGGGAATTCGGTTTTCAAGGAACACATTAAGCTCCTTTAAAACCAGGGAACTATCGCGAAGCCTCACGGACTTATCCAGAGAAGAGAGGCAGTAGCTGCAGGAAAAAGGACAGCCACGGCTGCTTTCATAGTAAATGATACGGTTCTCAAAATTCTTTAGATCTTTATAGAAGAAGGGAATAGAGTTCATGTCCACCGCTGTCTTTCGCGGATTCATTGTCACATTTCCTTCCTCATCTCTTACGGCGGTACCGTCTATCGCCTGAAAAGAAGAATTCCTGCCATTAAAGTTTCCCCTGAACCGCTCCAGATAGCATCGCACCACTTCAGAAAAGGTTTCCTCTCCTTCACCCATCATGACCCCATAAACAGATTGCTCCCGGCAAAGGATTTCAGGGGCGTCATAAGACACCTCGGGACCTCCCAGCCAGATCTCCACATGAGGGAGAACTTTCGGAAGGTCCCGGATCAGCTCTAATACATAGGAAAAGTTCCAGATGTAACAGGAAAACCCAATGGCATCCGGTTTCCTTAAGAAAATATCCTTTAAGATTTCATCGGGCTGATTGTTAATGGTGTATTCAAAAGTTTCAATCTGAAACCTTCCATCCTCCAGTTCCGGTTCTCTTACATGGGCTTTCGCATAGGCCTTTAAGCTGTAAATAGCGGGATTGGAATGGATATATTTAGCGTTAAGCGCCACCAGCAAAAATTTCATCTCAAACCTCGATCTCTATCTTTCTTCCGGTCGGCTGATACTGGTAATGCCGGACCCCCGCCGCATTGAGCATCCGCTTGGAAGCATTGACTGCAGGAGTACCTTCATACTTGTCCGAACCGTAAACAATGGTTTTAATTCCGGCCTGTATAATGGCCTTCGCACATTCGTTGCAGGGGAACAGAGTAACATAAAGCTTGCTGCCTTCTAAGCTGCCCCCTCTGTAGTTAAGGATAGCATTTAATTCACTGTGGGTGGAATAGAAATATTTGGCATTGTAAGGATCTGCCTGCTCATCTTCCTTGTCCCACGGAAATTCATCATCCGAGCAGCCCATGGGAAACCCATTGTAACCCATGGATAAAATCTTATTATCCTGGCTTACGATGCAGGCTCCCACCTGGGTGCTGGGATCCTTGGAACGCCTTGCGGAAAGAGCCGCTACTCCCATAAAATATTCATCCCATGTAATATAATCTTCTCTTTTTCCCACCATTTCTTATCCTCCTTCTTACCCATGCTTTATGGGCATACAGGGATACCCTAAGGGTATTTCCTCCTTTGAATTATAAAAGCGGATATCCGCAATCCGCTTTTCTCCTTAATCATGAACACAGTCTTCTTTACAGCCTGCATTTAAAATATGGTATCCTGCTGCCTTGGTCAACCGGTTCATAATAGCCTGTCCCAAATGATCTCTGGAGAAACTTTCAGAAAAAATAAAATCCGCGTCCAGATCATCAAATTCCCTCAGTACTCCGTAAAGGTTATGGGCGATGGTCTCCTCCCTGGCACGTAGTCCCATGCTTCGTACCATTCCCTCAGGATAGCTTTCTTTCGTTTCTTCGGTACAGATGATCCCCACTCGAAACCCTTTGGAAAGCTTTTCTTCTGCCAGCCGGTTTATGGTCCGTATTACATTCTCTGTTTCACCCTCTACCAGAGTTAAGTCTGCTTTTGGCGCATAATGCTTATATTTCATACCAGGGGCCTTTGGCCTCACATCCGCTTTCATCGGCCCGGACACAATGGCAGGATCAAGAGGGACCTCTTGTCCAAGAACAGAAAAAGCCATTTCCTGTGTAATGGCTCCCGGCCTTAAAATCACCGGCTCGTCTCCTGATACATCAATGATCGTGGATTCCACTCCGATTCCTACGGCCCCTCCGTCTACGATCATATCAATCTTTCCATTCATATCCTGCCATACATGATCGGCTGTAGTGGGACTTGGCCTTCCGGAGGTATTGGCGCTTGGCGCTGCCACCGGCACCCCGGCCAAACGAATGAGAGCATTGGCTACCGGATCGGCAGGCATGCGCACTGCCACCGTATCAAGTCCTCCGGTAGTCCCATAGGGAACCAGTTCGCTTTTCGGGAAAATAAGGGTCAAAGGACCCGGCCAAAACGCTTCCATCAACCGTCTTCCTGCTTCGGGTATGACAGTAACCAGGGGAGGCAGATCATCAAAAGCTGCTATATGGGCGATCAGGGGGTTATCCGAGGGCCTGCCCTTTGCCGCATAAATTTTCCCCGCTGCCTCTTCGTTTAAGGCATTGGCTCCAAGACCGTATACGGTTTCCGTTGGAAACGCCACCAGACCACCGTTTCTTAATATTTCCGCAGGCTTCTTTAACAGTTCTTCCTCCGGCTGTTCTTTATCTTCTATTATAATTCGTTCTGTCTTCATATTACTCTGCTCTTTTCTTTTAATAACTTCCATTAATCATATCACAGGCCCAGTTTCCATGCAACTTTTTTGCTGCCTGTCAAAAGCTTTCCTTCCTGTTACTTAAGATAAAACAATGGTTGCACGATTTTCATATTAATGATACCATAATAAAAACATTTTATTTGGGAGGAATACCACATGGAAATCATCATACCGGAAAACTATGACCCCAAACTCTCTGTACGGGAGACCCAGGAGGCCATTAAATACATTAGAGATACGTTTCAAAAAGAGCTTGGTAAGGAAATGAATCTGGAACGAATCTCAGCCCCCCTGTTTGTAGAGCGCAGCAGCGGATTAAACGATGATTTAAGCGGCGTGGAGCGCCCGGTACGGTTTGATATCGCCGGCATTCCGGACGAAACCGTAGAAGTTGTTCACTCCCTTGCCAAATGGAAGCGCATGGCCCTTCATGAATATGGCTTTCTGCCCGGCGAAGGCCTTTATACCAACATGAACGCCATCCGGAGAGACGAGGATTTAGACAACCTCCACTCCTGTTATGTAGACCAATGGGACTGGGAAAAGGTTATTACCAAAGAGGAGCGGAATGAGGAAACCTTAAAGGAAACCGTCCGAACCATCTTTAAGATCATCAAGCACATGCAGCATGAGGTCTGGTACAAATACCCACATGCCGTGAAGCATCTGCCAGAGGATATCACCTTTATCACATCCCAGGAGCTGGAGGACCGTTATCCGGACAAAACCCCAAAGGAACGGGAAAACTTAATCACAAAGGAATACGGCTGCATCTTTCTCATGAAGATCGGGGACAAGCTTGGGAGCGGAAAGCCCCATGACGGAAGAGCACCTGACTATGATGACTGGCAGTTAAACGGGGACATTCTGTTCTGGTTTGAGAATTTAAACTGCGCCCTGGAAATCTCCAGCATGGGCATCCGGGTGGATGAAGAATCCCTGGCAAGTCAGTTAGAAAAAGCTGGATGCGAAGACAGGAAAAACCTTCCTTACCATAAAATGCTTTTAAATGGAGAACTGCCCTATACCATCGGAGGCGGTATCGGACAATCCCGTCTCTGCATGCTTCTTCTGGACAGGGCTCATGTGGGAGAAGTTCAGGCCAGCATCTGGCCAAAGGAAATGCGGGAAGAATGCGGAAAGCATAACATCGTTCTTCTGTAGACCCACCGGATAAATAAAAGGGGGGTGTTGTTCAATCGCAATTGATTGCGGTTGAACAACACCCCTTTTCTATGTAGCTAATGTCAGAGTTAGTGGGCAGTTCTCTTTAACAGGGTGTTTTAAGCTTGAAGGTCTGCACCATTACCTTCAGCGCTTCCGCCTGCTTGTACAGCTCAGCCGTTGCAGCAGTACTTTCCTCAGACGCTGCCGAATTTACCTGCACCGCATTGGATACCTGGCTGATTTCATCGTTTATGCGGGCGATACCGGAAGCTTGCTCCGACGATGCACCGGCAATTTGTTCCGCCAATCCGGCGACCTGCTCTATCCCACCCACAATTTTGTTAAAAGCGTCTGCAGTGGTCTTTGCGATCTTCATCCCATGCTCTGCTCTCTGTATAGAACTTTCTATCATGTCTGCGGTCTCCTTTGCAGCTTTTGCCGAACGGGCCGCAAGACTACGCACCTCATCCGCCACAACTGCAAAACCTTTTCCGTACTGGCCCGCCCTTGCGGCCTCTACCGAAGCGTTTAATGACAGCAAGTTTGTCTGGAAGGCAATGTCCTCGATCGCCTTAATTACCTTTGAGATATTTGACGAAGACAGGTTGATCTCATCCATGGCTTTCAGCATATCCTCCATGTGCCTGTTGCCATCCACGGCTCCGTGTCTGACCTCATTTGCACATGTCATGGCCATGGCCGCATGATCTGTACTTAAGCCGATCCGGTTTTTTACCTCTGTTACAGCAGCAGCCAGCTCCTGAAGGGATCCCGCCTGATGGCCTGCCCCTTCTGACAGACGTATGCTTGCTTCCGATATTTGGCCGGCCCCACTTAAAACCTGTCCCGACGTATTGCATATTTGAGACAGAATGTGGTTGTTCTTCTCTACGATGCTGCTTAATGCAATGCCGAGAACATCCTTTTCCGAATTAACTTTCACATCCACAGTCAGATCTCCGCGGGCTATTGCTTCGGCTGCCTGAGCCTGTCTCCTGGTGTTTTCCACCATCGCCTTGAAGGATTCCATCAATTCTCCCACTTCATCCTTTGTGAGGACCCGCACGTTTGCGCTTGCATCTCCCACAGACAGCTGCCGTGCAATATTGTTGAGAATTTTAAGAGGACGCACAATGCTTCTGTTTAAGACTCTGCATATTATGAAGCTTGCAACAACAGATAGAATGGTAAGCAAAAATATTGCGGCCGAAGAAAGCGCAAAAAATCCTGATGACACATTGTTTATAGAATGTAATCTGTAAATGGTGAAAAGGCTTATCAAAGATATTAAAACTGTTATGACGTTCACTATACCGAATCCTATTACCAGCCTTTTGCTAAGAGCAATTGAATTCTGTCTTTCCTGTTTACCCCGTATTTCCATATGAGCTGCACCCCTTAATTTGTTTTTATACCTATAGTTTATATCGACAGTTTCCGGCATAATTTTAGTAAAATCACAATATTTATCTATATAAATTTATCTATATAAAAATAAACAATATAGCATGATGGACGGGGCGCAGACTGAACAGGTGCTTATTCCAACTGGTACATAATCATAATCCCGGAACGGGTAGTGATTTATTTTCAGAGCAAAGCAAATGAACGTATGTATTTCATATCTTTTGCGTATTTAAATCCTCATAATACACATCCTCAAACGGCAGATAAATACGCCTTTTTTCCAAAGAAGATAAATAGATTCCCTTAACCATCTCCAAAGTCTTCCTGCCTTCCGATCCGTCTACAGCTACAGGTTCATCCTGCAGAATCGATTCATAAAAATCCCTGATCTGAAGATGGTGGCTGCTTCCCCAGTAATCCGGCCCGACGTTTGTGGTCTCATAGGTATTTCTTATTTCTGTATAGCAGCCATCCGATTCATAAAAGCCCATATCCTGTATCAGGCCGCAGCGTCCCTTCTCACCCTGGAGTTCTATGGTAATGGGCGCATCGGAAGCATAGGAATTGCAGGCATAAAGGCTGTAGATACAGCCGTTTTTAAATCTAATAGCAGCTTCTGCGGCATCCTCCACATGCACCATTTCATGACAGTGGTTGTGAACGCTTCCTTCAATCCATTCAATGTCACTGCCCAGCATGTAACGGACACGGTCCATGCTGTGAATGGCCTGGTCAATCAGGACGCCGCCGCCCTCCTTATCCCAGGTTCCTTTCCAGTCGCATCCCTCATAATAAGAGGCAGGACGGTTCCATGTAAGATAAGACCGGGCAGATAAAATCTTTCCAAAATATCCTTCACTAATCAGCTGTTTTAACTTCTCCACACTTTTTGTGTATCTGGTCTGATAAATGACACCCAGTTTTTTCCCGGTAAGCTTCTGTACCTCCATCATCCGGTCAGCATCCTGCAGGGAAATAGCAATGGGCTTTTCAGTAAGCACATGTATTCCTGCCTCCATGGCTTTTACAGCCATAACCGGGTGCAGATAATGGGGAAGGCACAGATGTATTACATCAATCCGGTATTGCAGCGCGGACTCCAGATCCGTACTGTAATGGCAGTTGAATTTTTCCCCAAAAGATTTTGCCTTATCTTCGTCAATATCGATAGCACATACTAACTCTACATAATCCGAAAGTCTGCGAAAGGCATCTTCATAACAGGAAGAGATTCTTCCGCAGCCCATAATTGCAGCTCTTAACTTTTCCATTGGCGTACCTCCGTTTCATAAGAAAACAACATAGCCGGAAAACCCCATCAGCCGATAAAAAAGCTTCCAGCCATATCCTGAGTAAAATTGTAATGGATATCAAAGAAATATTTCATTGCGCCATTATAAAGGGCGCTGGAATCCAGAAGGCTGTACCTGACGCTGACGGAGTTCACCATGCGGCGAAATCCCACGGTGCCCAGACATTCCTGAATCTCCTGGAGAAATAAAGGCCCAAGATCTTTTCCCTTACCTCCGATAATAATCAGCTTTGGATGCACCATACAGATCAAATTGCACAAAGCCATGGAAAATTCATCAGCGATATCCCGCACTACTTTGCAGGAAACCATATCACCATATACACTGGCCTGGCCAAGATCCCCATAGGTAACATTCGAAGATCTCCTGAAGGCCGGACTTCCTCCGGCTTTAGAAATACGGTCTTTTAAGGACGCTTCCCCGATCATTAACTCCAGGCATCCCCGGTTCCCGCAGGAGCAAAGCTCTCCATTAGGGTCAATGGAATAATGACCGAACTGGGTGTAGGAAGCAGAAGCACGGCCCAGCATCTCATTATGGATGAATAAGGTAGCGCCGATCCCTTTCCCGAAGTTAATAAATGCGAAATCCTTTTCCGTAATCTGAGTATAAACCTTTTCCGCATAAGCAAAGCAGGCCGTATCATTTAAAAGAGCCACCGGAAAACCGGAGAATGCATGCTGGAGCTGGCCTACAAAATCTTTTTCCGGAAGATTCAGTGTTGTTGCGAATATTTCCCGCTTGTCAGGATCTATCATTGCGGGAACCACCACGCAAATCCCCAGGAACTGTTCCCTGTCTATCTGCTGCAGCACAGTCTGATGGATGTATTCCTGGCACAGAAGAATGTAGCTGTCAAGGGAAGGAACATCCACCTGCTCACAAAAGGAAGAGGTGCCGGTGATGTCCACCAGGGCCGCATTCAGTCTCTTCTCCTCCAGTAAGAAAACAGCCACATAATACTGTTCCGCACGAAGCAACAGACTGTTGGGCTTACGGCCCACATTCGTACTGTCACTGGCACCGGAATCGTATACAAATTTGCGCGCAATCAGTTCATCCACCAGGGAGGAAACTGCAGTCTTACTTAAGTGAGAATCTTTGGAGAGCTGCGCTCTTGAGATCCCTGGGTTTCGGTAAATGGAATTGTACAATTGCTTTAGATTTGTATTTTTAATTAACTGCTGGTTTACAAGTTTCATAATTTCCTGCCTGTCCTTTGCTTGTTATGATAAATTACTGATCGAACTGTCTCTGGCCCCATGAAGTTCTGGAAAACCACACATATGGCAATTCCGCTTCTCCTTAGGCAGAGCCCTTTTCTGACTTTTAGGCGTATTACACAACTGAAACACCTTTCCCCTTCTCATGATCTGCTGCATCAGAAGCTGCTCCCCCACCTCCTTAACACATATTTAGTAAAGTAACCTTATCAAATAATGTATCATAAAATATAGATAGTTGCAATAATTCCAGGAAAAATACGCAGAAAAGCCTCATTCCCCAGAAACGCTATGTAAAAAGAGGTTTTATCTATAAAAGATATGTAAATTAGTATAAATAAATTGTAACTTGATATTACCAATATTCATTTTATATGAATGTTTCATAAAATAATGAATTAATTTTCAAAATAAATATCACTAATTACATTTATTTTATATGAATCAAAAAAATATATTGACATATGTGTCGCTTAATGCTATTGTATTTTCAACAAATTAATATAATTCTTAGATACCAAAAGCCTGAATACAACAACTTTATATCAATGGCTTTTAATTTTAATTTATATTAGTAAGGTCACTGTACAAACTAATGAAAGAGGATGATGAAATGAAAGTAGGACTGATCGGATGCGGAGGAATGGGCACAACTCATAACCTATCGTTAAAGGCGTTGTCAACAAAAATGAATGTAGAAGTGACGGCCCTGGCAGACTGCAGGCCGGAATTTCTGGAAAAGGCCGCAATACAATGGCCCAATGCCAGGCAGTATAAAACTGGTATGGAGCTGCTGGAGACGGAATCCCTGGACAGCGTCCATATCTGCCTCCCCAGTTATCTCCATACGGAGCATGCGCTGGCAGCTATGGATAAGGGAATGAATGTATTTGTCGAGAAGCCTGTATGCCTGACAGAGGAAGAGGCCGAAAAGCTTATGGAAGCCCAGAAAAGAAATGGGGTTCAGGTAATGGTAGGACAGGTGGTAAGATCCTTTGATGAATACCGGTATTTAAAAGAGTGCTACGATACCGGAAGGTTTGGAGCGCTGAAATCCATCACTATGCAGAGAGTCAGCGGAGATGCCGCCTGGGGATATGAGGACTGGTTCCACGAGGAGGGAAAAAGCGGTTCCGTTGTGCTGGACCTCCATGTACATGACTTAGATTTCCTACGGTACATGCTGGGAGAACCGGATTCCTTTGATGTAAGGGCCACTGCCTTTTCCAGCGGCATGATCAACCAGATCTTTACCGCCTATGAATTCGGCAAGGTTTTTGCCATAACGGAAGGAATATGGGACATAAGCTCCTCTCTTCCTTTTGAAGCCAGCTTCCATGCATGCTTTGAGGAGGCTAGTGTCGTATTTAAGGGACGGGAGGAAACACCTCTGACTATTTATAAAAATGACGGCAGAATCGAGCATCCGAAGCTCCACCGGGAGTATGACGTAAACGATGACTCTGCCGGAATCAACATATCCAATCTGGGGCCTTATTATACGGAAATAAAATATTTCATCCAATGTCTCCAGGAAGGAAAACCTGTTGAGGTCGCCCCTCTGGAGGAAGGCATTCAGTCTGTACGCCAGGCGATCAGGGAATGGAAACAGGCAAAGGAGTATGTAACTAAAAGGTAACAATTAAAATTTTCATATTTTAGGAGGAAAAATTATGATGAAGAGAGCATTGGCTATCCTGATGACAACGGCATTGGCTGTTCCCAGCCTTACAGCATGCAGCGGAAGCGTCTCAAAGGATCAGGCAAAAACGGCGGAAGAAATCACCTTAAAGGTATTTGACGCCCATGCATACGGCCTTGAAGAGTATGCAGAGATGGCTAAAAAATTCGAAGAAGCCCACCCTGGCGTTAAAATCGAAGTACAGCACGCCGCAAACGACAGCAGTACGCTGCTTCAGTCCCGCGTGAATTCAGGAGATATCCCGGATGTATTTGATGTAGAATCCGGTACGGCAGCCCAGAAATATTATGAATATGCTTATAACTGGACAGAGGATAAAGAAGTATTAGGCAAATTCAAGGAAACTGCCCTGGAAACGGGAAAAGACGGGGACGGAAACATCATGTCACTTCCATGGACCTATGAGAATTTGGGCCTGATCTATAACATTGAGCTGTTTGAAAAAGCCGGAATCACAGAACTACCGGATACCATGGATGAGCTTGAGGCAGCCTGTGAAAAGCTGTCTGCAGCCGGGATCACACCTTTTGCTTTGGCAGCAAAGGAAACATGGGTCCTTCATCACCTTTCCACTCATTTTATGATGGATAAGTCCCTGGATGCAAAGGGAGTCGTGGATAAATTAAACAGCGGTGATCTTGCCTTTAAGGATATGAAGAATTTCCAGAATCTCTTCCGTCTTCTGGATCTGGCTGTGAAATATGGTCCTGATAAGCCACTTGAAATCGACTGGGAAACAAGCGAAAACATGCTGGCAAACGGAGAGGCAGCCATTATCCATATGGGCGACTGGTGCCAGTCTACCCTGGATTCCTTTAACCCCGATGCCCGCCTGGCATTCCTTCCCTGTCCGGTAAGTGATAATCCGGAAGATGCCACACTGCTGTCTTCCTGTAACTGGACCTATATCGTGAACAAGGATTCCAAGCATTTGGATCTGGCAAAGGAATATCTGGAGTATATCCTCACATCAGAGGAAGGCCAGAAATGGATGTGTGACGGTGTAGGAGGCGTTCCAGGAGCTAAGACAACCATGGAAGTTAAGGGGGCTCTTGCCAATGATGCGTCAGCATACGTGGAAAATGGAAAGACAAACGGCTGGATCCACACCATTGCGCCTACGGGATATTCTGATATCGTTGGTCCTGCGATGCAGGCGTATATGATAGGGGATATGACAGCGCAGCAGGTGACTGAGGAGTTCCAGAAGGGATGGCAGATCCAGAAAAACTGAACCCTCAGTTTGAGAAACCGGAGCCTGACGGAAACGGAAACCCAGGAGGCATGAAAGTGAAAAACAAAGGAAAAGCAAAAGATTTATTGATATTCGCATTGTTTGTATTTCCAGCGGTGGCGTTTGTACTGTTTTCTACAGACGTACCATTTCTGATGAACCTGTACTACTCGGTCTTTGACTGGAATGGGATCAGTAAGGACATGAAGTTCGTAGGACTTCAAAACTTTGTTAATATATTCTCAGATGATACACTGTTTTGGAAAAGCGCTGCATTTACACTAAAGTTCTCGGTGTTTTTTGTAGTGACGGTAAACATTATATCCCTGACTGTTGCCCTGGTCATGTCGGAGGAAAAGAAAAGCTCAAGCGTGGGGCGGGCATTTTATTACATACCTTATATCATAAGCCTGACGGCCATCAGCCTGATCTGGAAATTCATCCTCGGTCCCGGGTTTGAGGCTCTGTATCAGGCAACCGGCTGGGAGGTGTTTCACTGGAGCTGGCTGGGTTCATCGAAGCTTGCATTTTTCGTAGTCGTAATTATGACCGTGTGGCAGAATCTGGGATTCTATATGGTGAATTATATTGCCGGCATCATTTCCGTACCAAGGGAACTAATCGAAGCCGCCAAAATAGACGGAGCCAACAAATTCCAGGTGTTAAGAAGGGTGACTATTCCCTTGATCATGCCTGCTGTTTCCATCTGTATGCTTACCTCCCTGACATTCTCATTTAAACTGTTTGATGTCATCATGGTGTTTACCAAGGGCGGACCGGCCAATTCCACCATTTCCGTGGCATACAACATCTATAAGGAAGCATTTTTTAACAACCGTTACGGAATGGCTACCGCAAAGTCACTGGTATTTGTAGTTTTCGTGCTTATGATCACTGCAGTACAGCTTAAGGTAACTAAGGGTAAGGAGATAGAGGCGTAATGAAAAAATAAAAAAAATCAGCATGCTTTCCGTTATTGTGTTTATCTGTTCTGTGTTCTGGCTGATGCCTCTGCTTCTGATATTTATTAATTCTTTTAAACCTTATAACGACATGCTTCAAAAGTTCCTGGCCCTCCCTGAGAGCTGGAGTCTTAACATGTACATGGAAACATGGACGAAATTCCGATTTCCGATGCTCATCAGCAATACCCTGCTATATACGGCATGCACAGTATGCGTGATCGCGCTGCTGGCTCCTATGGCGGCCTATAAGCTGGCAAGGACAAAGGGCAGATTGTCCGCGGCGTGCTTTGCACTCATTATCATGCCAATGATGGTACCCTTCCAGTCCTACATGATCACTTTGACCAGGCTGGTGGCAAGTCTTGGCATGACAGGGAATAAGATCGGATATATCCTGGTAAGTACAGGGCTGTGTATGCCCCTGGCAGTCTATATGATTCATGGGTTTGTAAAAAATGTTCCCATTGAGCTGGAGGAATGCGCCTGTATTGACGGTGCTTCCAAGGTGAGGACCTATTTCACCATTGTTCTCCCGCTGCTAAAGCCCATCCTGACAACAGTCGTGGTTCTGGACACTCTTGCTACATGGAATGATATCATCACCAACCAGTTGATCGTCGGAGGAAATGCCCGGGCAATGAACATCCAGAATGCGCTTTACATGCAGTTTTCCGCCCAGTCGGCGGACTGGGAACACGCCCTTCCGGGAATCGTGATGTCCATGGCCCCAAGCCTGATCTTCTTTGTTTTCATGCAGAAGCATATTGTGGGAGGCATTACGGCCGGAGCTGTCAAGGGCTGATAAAAAGAAAGAGAGGTATTTCCTATGAGAATCGGAAGTTTGATTGAACTATTTCAGGATACGGATGTGGAAGGTAAATTTGCGGAGCTGCGCTCTATGGGCATGGAAAGCTGCCAGCTGGTGTGCTGGGACCAGGAATTGATGAATGAGAACACTGCAGATAAGGTACATGCCGCAGCAATCCGTCACAAAGTGGATATCACCGCCTTCTGGTGCGGATGGGAAGGTCCAAAAGTATGGGATTTCTATGACGGTCAGCTTACCCTGGGTCTTGTGCCCGAGGCATTCCGTTTTGAGAGAATGAAGATGCTGGAAAAAGGAATTGATTTCGCTGCCATGATCCATGTTCGGGATGTGGCAACCCACGTGGGCTACATGCCGGAAAATCCCTACGACCCCCATTACCAGGGCGTCCTGACATGCTTAAAAGCGCTGGTAAAACAGTGTAAAAAGAATCAGCAGAATTTCCTTTTTGAGACAGGCCAGGAAACCCCGGTCACATTAAAAAGAGCCATACAGGATATCGAAAAGGATACAGGAAAAGGCAATGTGGGAATCAACCTGGACCCTGCCAATTTAATCATGTACGGCAAAGCCAACCCGGTAGACGCCCTGGAAGTATTCGGGGAATACGTGATGGGAATTCACGGAAAGGATGGAAAATATCCTACGGACGGTCATATGCTTGGTGAAGAGGTTCCTCTCGGAGAGGGAAAAGTGAATTATCCCGCCTTTGTGGCAAAGCTGAAAGAAATAGGATATGCGGGAGATATTACCATAGAACGGGAAATATCCGGCGAAGAGCAGAAAAAGGATATTCTCAAGGCTAAAAATCTCCTGGAACAACTGATAAAGGAAGAATAATTTTACATGAAAAGAGCTGCCCATGATAATCAGTCATGGGCAGCTCTTTTTATGGATTCCTATATTTCTCAGAAAATTTCTAAAATCACTGAATCACAATTGCCTGGGACAAATGTCTTGGCTGATCCGCGTCAATGCCCTTTTTCTCAGCAATGTAATAACCGATAAACTGTCCGATAAGTCCGATTATCGCCGCATTCTGCATGTCATTATACCCATAAGGCAGATCCAGGCAATAATCTGCCTCTTTCATATCCACAGAAGCAGTATTTCCGATTGCCGCCGTTACCGCACCATATCCCTTCATCTGAGCCAGGAGTTTTGCATCCTCTTCCACGGTTTTCGAATGGCTTAAGAAAAGAACCAGGGTATTCTCATCCACCAGACTCATGGGACCATGGCGGTATTCCAGGCTGTAATATGCTTCTGAATTTGAGATTCCCATTTCCTTAATCTTATTCATGCACTCATTGGCAACCCCGTAGTAAATGCCCTGCCCCAGGGTAATGAACAAGTTTAAATGTTCATTCTCACCGATGATTTTCTTAGCCAGGACATCCATTTTCACAAGGACATCCCTTGCGCTGTTCCCATAGTCTGCCATAGCAGCCACTTCATCTTTCTTCCCTCCTACGTACATGGCCATGATCACCGACAAATAAACCATGCTGGTAAAGGAACGGGTCATGATCACGCTGTCCTCGGCAGTATCCGGAGACAGGATCATATAATCATTATAAGCCGCACTGTCCTTATCACAGGTGATGGCCAGGGTTTTTACTCCAGGAAAGCTTCTTACCTTTTCAATTGCCATACGGACCTCGGTGGTATAGCTTTTCCTGGTAATGGGAAGTACCAAAACCCTTCTGTTTTTCACAAATGTCTCCGGGAAGTAGTAAAGCTCGGAACAGCACATGGCCTTAGCCGGAAGGCAATTGTAAGCAGAAAAGGCATGTGCGGCAGCCTGGGCCAGATAAAAGCTGGTACCGCAGCCGGTAAAGATCAGTTCATCATATTCCTCTGCAAACGCCTGATCCAGGACTCTGTAAATATCCTCCAATGACTTATTGACCGCTTCAAAGGATTCAGGCTGTTTATATACCTCGCTGTAAGTTAACTGGCTGTTTTTCTTTTCCATGTCAAGACTCCTCTCATACTGTTCTTTCATTCTTAAGTAAATCATGCTTTCCCTTCTGACCCTGCCAGGCGGATGATATCCTTAATATCCTCTGTCAGCCTGCTATTGGCATACTGGGACAGCTTCCAGGAATGCCCCTGATGATCCATATTCTTTAAACCTTCCTCATAGTGGTTTACGTATTGATAGCGGATTTCCGTACCGAAATTAATTTTCGCCACTCCCAGCTTAATGGCCTCTCTTATGATATCTTCTTTCATTCCGGTGCAGCCATGAAGGACCAGGGGAATATCCGTAAACTTCCTCACTGCCTCCAAGACCTCCAGATGGATGTCCGGTTCACCCTTATAATATCCGTGGGCATTGCCGATGCCGATGGCCAGGGAATCCGGCCGGCACAGCTCTAAAAATGCTTTTACTTCCTCAGGATTCACAATATTCTTATTTTCCATCACTTCCCCTAAGTTATCAAGGCGCAAAAGCTCTCCGATTTCGGCTTCCACCGGCACTCCAAAGCACCTGGCCACCTTTAATACCTCGTTGGTCATAGCCGCATTTTCCTTTACAGGCTTTTCCGAGCCGTCGATCATTAAGGAAGTAAAACCCAGCTTCAGCGCCTCCATGCAGATATCAAAATCCCCGCCATGGTCCAGATGAATGGATACCGGTACAGAAACCTTGTCCGCACACCACTTGCAGACTTGTACAAACCAGTCGTGGCCGGAATAGGCTCCTGTGGATACGTAGTGGGCAAGGATGACAGGAGATTTCATTTCCTCCGCCGCCCGGCAGGCAGCCCAGATGATATCATAATTTCCTCCCTGGGTATTGAGAGCCGGGATGGCATACCCTGACTTTGCTGCCTTCTTTAAATTCTCTTTGTTTGTTACAAGCATGGTTTTTTCTCCTTTTTTATCCTTTTACTGCACCCGCTACCAGGCCCTTGACCATATATTTCTGGAAGAAGAAAAATATCTCCACCATAGGGATGGTACCCACAATGGAAATGGTGTTGATCAGGGACCAGTCATAGGAAAGCTCGCCCAAATAACGGAGTGCAACCCCTGCCGACAGAGTTCGTAAGGCATCTGTCTGGATCAGGGTTGATGCATGAGCGCCATGAGACTAACAAGTGCCAGCGCTGCTAATCTTCTCTTTTTCATAAAATACCCTCTCTTTCTTTAAGATTCCGCTTGTTTTATTAAAACCAGATTTTTCAGGACGATATCATCCCCATATTTCCCTATACACTCGTGTGTATATCATCCGGAGAAACCTGTGTTTTTCCTCCTGAATAAATCATTATGTGCTTTCTCTTACAATCAGCTTTGTTTCAAATCTTGCACTCTCCGGACGCTTTCCGCCGATCATCTGAACCATCATGTCAATGGCTGTCCTGCTTATAGCCTCCCGCTGCATCTCCAGGGTCGTAAGCCTGGGAAAGCAAAACATGCTGATGCTGGAATTGTCAAACCCTACCACGCCCATATCCTGAGGCACTCTCTTTCCCCAGCCAACAGCCGCGTACATGGCGATGCAGGCCACCATATCATTCCGCCCCACGATTCCGTCTGTTTCCTTATGATCCTTTAAATATTTAACAACTGCCCCTGCCAGCTCCTCTTCCGAATGACAACCCGCAATGACCGTATCTTCACCGGCATAAAGCCCGTTCTCTCTCATCTCGTCAAGGTATCCGCTAAGTCGCAGGTCCGTAGGTCCGCTCACATTTCCTTTTTTGCTGATGCGGTCAATGTATATGATATGCTTCCTTCCACTGCCGACTAAATGGCTGACCGCCATTCTGGCTCCCGGATACAGGCCGGAAGCAAGAGTTGCCACATTTTCAGGAAGCTCGCCATGGGTTCTGTGTTCAAACAGCAGTACCGGTATTCCCGCCTTTCCAAAGGACTCTACATATTCCATGGGAAAACTGATGGAACTGATGATGATGCCGTCATACTGCCGGCTGATCACCTGGGAGACAAACTCCGGCGTATTCCGGTTAGCGCACAGGGAAATCAGGAATCCGGCATCATAGGCATATTTATCCATCTCACTGACGATCCGGCTGAAATATTCGTTGGTGATCTGATCCGCAATAAAGAGAAGCTGGTTGCTGCGCTTTCCCTTCAAAGCCCGTGCAACGTTATTGGGCCTGTAATGAAGGGCTGCAATGGCCTCCTCCACCCTCTGCCTCTTTTCCTTTGCCACGTAGCGGTTGTTATTAACTACATAGGATACGATTGTCTCGCTGACTCCTGCAGCCTTCGCCACATCCGACCTTGTCACCCGTTCGCCATTCTGACTCATAATCCTGTCTCCTCACTATAAACTCGTATGTATATTTTCATTATACCCGTCTGGTTCAAATGGTGTCAACGGTTATTTCCAAGCTACATCTCAATGACTGGAATTTCAAGCAGTCCGCATACCTGCTTCATGGCTTCTGCCACATCCTCCCATACGATGCTGTAATGGTGAGGAATTCCCTCTGCTATGATCCCTTCTATCACTTCTCTTACAGGGCGTTTCACTCTTACGTTAGCCATGGCCCCCTTTGTATACCGGTCCATGGGCAGAGCCTCTCCTCTCATAAGGAAAAGCTTGTAGCCTCCGTCTAAGTTGCAGAATCTTGCAATGGTCACTTTCCCAGGCTTTAAAGCCCCATAAAATGCAGTGCCCTGGCCGGCCAGAGGATGATTTCTAAGCTGAACTTTATAATCCTTATTGCACAAGGATGGAGCAGGATTTCCGCAATGCCAGAAGGTAATCACGTTCTCCTTTTCATCAATGTTGATTAAGTCTGTAATAAAGCTTGGCTTCCCCGTAAGATAGTATTCCGTCATCTGGGCCAGCTCTGCATCCACATCCCCTTCACAGCCGATGTTAACTCCCTCATCAGCCAGACGTCCAAGGACTGCACAGGGCGTTGTATGAAGATTTCCCATTTCAGGCCAGCATTTGATCGTTGCAAAATCATACTTTTGCTCACTCATAACCTCTTTAAGAGCCAGATACAGTCTGGAATGGTTCTCCAAATGTCCCTCAGGAAGCTGTGTTGTGTCATATTCAGAGAACATCTTTTCCATGTCAGCCTTCCATTCTTCTCCGGAAAGCTCTGCCATCCGGTCAAATACCACCTTTAAATCAGTTTCTTCGATCTTTACCCCAAAGGTCCTGCGGATCAGGCTTTCATCAAAGCTGCAGTTGTAAAAAGCTGTGGGACGGTAACCAAAAAGCCCCAGGTTGGTATGCCGTAAGGACTTTACCACGCCATAGGCCAGAGCCAGGTTTTTCACCTTTTCCGACGCCCTTTCATCCTCCAGGCTTCCGTATACGGTATGATAGGTTGCCCCATGCTTTCTGATGGCAGCCGCATTCATTGTCATGGAACAAAGTGCATTGGAATATAGCCTGTCATCCTTTTCAAAAGGTATTTCATAGGGCGCCCATAAGATAAGGGGCACTCTTACCATCTCCGCCAGATAAGACGCCACGTCATCTCCTGTAAATGCACCATAGACCAGGACGATCACATCTACGTCCTGTTCCTTAAATTCCCTTGTCACCTGTTCTACCGCCTCCCGGCTGCTGCCCAGAATGGAAGCCCTCACGATCTGGGCCATCGGCAGATGATCAGCCAGCCAGTCCCCATATTCCCGGTTTCTCTGTTCCGGAACCTCCTTGGGCCACCTGCCGGAATAGGTAGTAACAAACCCAATATTTAGTTTTGTTTTCATCATTTCCCTCCAATACGTAAAAATACTGCACAATTTTATTCAATATCAACTCGTGTGTATAATACGTATGTACCATATTTAATTTATTTTGTCAATATCCCCTTCCTCTTTTTTTTAATTTCTACAGCAGTGCAACGATCCCGGCGATTGCCATGAGGCCATATACGCACATGCTCATAGTCTTTCGGTCGATCCGCGCCACCAGTTTGCTGCCCCAGGCACTTCCTGCCAATATCGCCGCAATCCCAATGGCCATATAAGGGACCAGATCCGCGGTCAGGAATCCATTGGAGATCCTGGCGATGATGTTAAAAACCACGGTAATGGAAAAAAATGCATTTAATGTCCCCAGATACTCCTCTTTCGAATCCAGGACAGCCAGATAATAAAGGCTCATAGGCGGACCGCTGATCCCAAAAAAGCCGCCGCATATGCCGGCCGCCAGCCCGCAGGCCGCTCCCATTGACAGTGATGGCTTTACTCTGGTTTTCCCAGAAAAGAAGAAAAAATAAACAGCCAGCCCTATGAGAAACAGGCCAAAAATCCCTTTTCGCTTACCGGCATCAAAATAAGCAGACCAGTGTATGACAATGGTACTGGCCGCCAGATAGATCCCTGCAGGAAGGAGAATCGGCTTTACCCTTACCGACTTCCGGTACCGCCAGAACATAGAAAAGGACAGGATCATGGTAATCACATCACTTAAAGCAGGAGCCGCATTCATGGACAGGATGAGGGGAAGAAAAATCATAATGATGATCGCCCCTCCAAAACCTGTTACCGCCTGGACAAGACCTCCAAGAAGAGCTGAAAAAGCCACAACCAATATTCCTATCATCAAAGTCTCCTTTCCTGATTCCGTGTAGCAAAAAGAACTGAAGCGAACCGTATCCGCAACAGCCCTGACGGTTTACATAAATTGATAAATATTATATATATTAATTCCAATAATGACTACCATCAAAAACAGGAACAGCTTATCCACTACCATTTCGTCAATTTTTTTATTGATCACCCGGCCGCTCATCCCGCCTAAGATCCCGCCTATCACCATAAGGACCAAAAGCCAGATGGAGAATTCCGGAACCGTTCCTGTTACCAGGGAATTCAAAAGTCCTGTGATCTGGGAAAACAGGATGATGTAGAGGGAATTCTGGGCGGCTGCCTTCGTATCCATGGAAAAAAAGAAAAACAGCACCACCAGATTGATAGGACCCCCTCCAATTCCCAAAAATGAAGAAAGGATCCCTAGCACCAGTCCGATCAGCACGCAAATGACCGGATTGGTCACATGATGAGTATGGATCCTGTCCTTTTTAATCGTATAGATCAGCGTTCCCAGAGTGATCACCAGGAGACAGGCTGCCTGAACAGCCCCCACCATGTCCTTGTCTGCAAACAAGGAAGAAACTGCCTGGAACATCGACTTTCCCACAATTCCCCCTATGGCAGCCCCTATGGCAAGAGGGGTCCCCGTCTTCATATCCACCAGAGACTCTCCGCTCATTTTCCCTTTGATTACAGAATAACAGGTCATTGCAAGCACAGTACAACCTGACAGAAAGCTGATCGCAGATACGCTTAATACCCCAAATGCATCCAATGTGGGCTTTATGATAACGCCTCCGCCAATTCCGCAGATGGCGCCTGCAATGGATGCGCCAAAACTGATCAATAGAAACAATCCATATAAATAACCGCTCATTTTATCAAAATCCTTCCTCGCCGGTATCAGCGGCATTCTCTTCCATGTACATATGTCTTAAGAACCTTGCATGCTTCATCAAGTACCACCAGGTTCGCTTCTTTTCCCGCTTCAATGGAACCCATCCTGTCATAAACACCGATCAGCCTTGCCGGGTTTTCCGTAAGAAACCGGAGTACTTCCCGAAGAGGCCTTCCCGTATATTCCAGGAGATTCTTTAATGCAGCTCCCATGGTCAAAGTGCTTCCTGCCCGGCTTCCTCCAGAAGCCAGTCTGGCATCTCCGTTTTCCACAATAACATCATTCACTCCCAGCTTATAATTCCCATCCGGAAGCCCTGCTGCCATAATGGAATCTGTCACAGCCACCACCTGATCCAGTCCCTTGGTCTTAATAATCAGCCGGACCGTTCCAGGATGGAGATGACGTCCGTCACAAATGATTTCACAGAATACCTTGTCTGACTCCAGCACAGCACCCCAGATCGCTGGAAAGTGCTGATGCAGAAGCTTCATGGCGTTTCCCGTGTGGGTGGCGCCTCTGGCACCCGCCTCAATGGCCGCACACGCTGTATCGTAATCAGCTCCAGAATGGCCGATGGCCACTTGGATTCCAAGCTTCTTTAATTCCGGTATCATGGAAATATTGCCCTCTATTTCAGGTGACAATGTGATATATTTGACTTCACCCTCTGCCGCCTTCTGATATTCCTTAATGAGCTCCAAATCCCCTTTTCGAAGCAGGTGCTCTGGCATGGCTCCTTTATATTCCGGTGACAGAAAGGGACCTTCTAAGTGGATTCCTAAAAGTTCCGCTCCCTGGTGCTCTCTGGTTTTCCATTTTTTATACTCTTCTATGCACCAAAGGGTCTGCTCCTTTGTATCCGTAAGCACCGACCCCAACCAGGCCGTTGTCCCCTGGGCGGCAAAAAAGCGGCAGATTGTTTCATAATCCTCCGCTGTTGCCTTGTTCACATCAACCCCTGCGGCTCCGTGGGTATGTATATCGATAAATCCCGGAACTACCAGCTTTCCTTCCATATCATAAACAACGGCTGCATCCCCGCCTTGAACTTCTGATATCTCCCGTATTACTCCATCCTCTGCCAGCAAGTCTCCCAAAACGAAGGTGCCGTTTACATAAAACCGCCCGTTTCTGAATAACGTTTTCATAAAAGTTCCCCTTTCTCATTCTTCAGACCGCCGCTTTTTTCATACGATATATTTTTATCATATCATAATTCGACTAAAAATTCCAATTTATTTAACCAAACGTTTGCTCCTCAAATAAATGGGACAAATTTAATTCCCTGATAATAGAGACAATTTCCTTTGACCTGCTGCAGCCAAATTTTCTTAAAAGGCTTTTTATCTGGGTTTTGACGGTTATGACTTCCACACAGCGGATTCCTGCAATTTCCTTTATTTTCCTGTCCTCCAAAAGAAGCTTCACAAGCTCCCGCTCCGCGGCTGTCAGCTGGGAAACATTATTAATGAAGTATAACAGGCTCCGCTCCGAACGCTGCAGCCTTTTGTATTCGTTCATAATGGTCTTCTGTATTCTTGCTTCCATCACCGGTTTTCCCATGTGGGCATTTTTAACATGTTCGATCAGATTCTCTATAGCTCCGCCTTTCACAACATAATCCACAGCCCCGGTTCCCATAGCAGTAATGATGATATCCTCGGTCTCGTGAACGGTCAGATAGATGATCTTCTGGTCATGCTTTATATCCCGGATGTGCTCGGCTGCAAGAATTCCGGCATTCCTGGATTCCATCTCAATGTCCATCAAGATCACATCTGCAGCCATTTCAAGGGCCATTTCCACGATTTCCTTTCCTGTGGTGGCGCAGCCTATTACCTTTATCTCTTCATCCCTTTCCAGCTGCTTTTTTAAATCATCACAAAGTATGGTAAAATCCTCTGCAATCAGCACCTTTATCATCTTATTCCCCTTCCTTACTCATCCTGGTTTTTACACTTCGGTATCGCGACAAAAAAGGTGGTCCCCTCTCCCTCCGTACTTTCTAACTTCAGCATTCCAAAATGGTATTTTATGATCTGTCTCACATAATATAGCCCAAGTCCCCAATTATTATTGGTGTTCTTGCTGGTATAGAACGGATCAAATATTTTTTTCTGTACCTGCCTGGATATGCCCCTTCCATTATCCTGGATCTCAAAGGTCACATAAAGCCGTTCATGGTATACCTTTATACTTAAGTGCTTTTCCTGCCTGCCGGATTCCAGGATACTTTCATAGCCATTAATCGCCAGGTTATAAAGGGCCTCGCTTAAATGAACAGAGTCAGCCAGGATCAATGTTCTGGCTTCTATCTCCCTTTCCACCTCTGCATCTGGATATTTCTCATGAAACCGGTCCAGAACCTTACGGACCACTTCTGAAGCTTCCGTGGGTACCAGAGTCATGTAATTGGATTTAACACTCCTATATAATTCTTCCATCCGGATTATCATATTCTGATTGATGGTTTCAAGCATATGGGAGTATTCCAGGAGCTTTTCCTTATCAGGATCGGTCTTTTCCAGTTCCTCTCTGATCCGTTCCTGTATGACCCGGTTGGACAATAACTGATTCTTCATACCATGGACAAACACGGAAAGGCCTTTACTTGCCATATCCATTTTCTTTTGAATGATCACATCTCCCCTGGTCTCCTCGTGCTCCATAACCGTATAGGATTTAAGGCTTAAAAATCCCAGAATTCCAAACAGCGTGGTAAGCACCGACAGTACCATCCACCTGCTGACGGCTCCCGTCGTAGAATAAAGCAGCCCGCCATATCTCATATACTCTGCGGAATACATCTGATATACCTGAATCGGATCCTGGCGGAAATAAAAGCAATACATAATTCCCATACAGATCAGAAACACCATAATATAGCGGAACTGTCTTTTGCAGTAAGGGATGGTAATGCTTTTGTATTCATGAACCAGAAGCCATAAAGCAGCCGCCAGATAACAGGCGATCCACAAAATTGTGAAATTTATAACCAGAAACTGAATCCATTTTCCCGTTTTTGCAAGCCCTAAAAACAGGGAGGGATAGTAGAGAATCAGCGTCATACAGGGCAGCACCATAATCAGGATATGTCTGGATTTGCTCCGCAGGATCCAGGGAATCATGGAATAATCAAAGGCAAGCATAAGCAAAAATCCCGGAAACAGGGTTCTTCCCATAGCGATCATATACCCCAGCTTCCTTAATGGAAATATCATATAGGATAATTTTCTTTGAATCCTTAAATCAAAAAATAAGAAGAACTTCTGACCGGTCTGCAGCCCGCCGGTCTTTGATAAGTAAATGATAATCCCGATAAACATGCAGACAAAGCTGACGCAAAGCCCCAGCATCAGCTTTGTCTGTTTATCTCTTCTAAGGAAAAAAATCGCTATAGAGGAGGATAAAATAAAGAACAATACGACAAACAGCATAGCTTTCCTCCTGAATCATTTTAAAATCCCTGTGCGCCACAAATGGAGGTGTCCCGATATTACCGGATACCTCCATTTAAAATTACAATTATATATTATTTGTGGTTTTCATCATATGCTTCCTGCATGATGTCAAAGAGAACATAATTGTTTACATCTACCGGTTTCTCCAGGCGGCCTGCGTCTAAGAACACCTTCTGCTGGTTCTCATAATATGATTTGATGGTTCCGTCTGCCAGAGCTTTTCCTATAAATTCTCCGGTCAGCCAGTTTCCTTCTTCCGTAGTTGCCAGCATGGTGGCTTCGTCAACCTCACACTGTTTTGCTACCAGCTTTGCGATCTCATCGATATGCTCCGCCCGGTAATCCCCGGCTTTTTGAAGAGCTCTGGCAAAGCGTACCAGAACATCACGGTTGGAATCGGCATATTTTTGAGTGGTGATAAAGCTGGAAGGAAATGTTACCTGGTCTAAATAATCCTGATTATTGGCTAACATGATTCCACTGTCTCCTAGAGCTTTCATGATAGTTCCGGTTCCCGGTGACCAGGTGGCACATGCATCCACATTGCCGCTGATGACGGCTGATACGGTGCCGTTGGCATCCATTTCCACCAGTTCAACATCATCTGTCGTCATTCCCTTAGACTTAAGAGCCAGGTTCAGGATGATTTCTGCAGATGTACCGCTGGTTACGGCAACCTTTTTGCCCTTTAGATCTTCAATGGAATTGATCCCTTTTGCCATGTTGCCGATGACAGCATCGGCTAAGCTAGTGCAGTCTATCTGGAAGATCACCGCTTCCCCTGATGCACAAAGAGCGTGGGCTCCGTGTCCGATCTGGGAAATATCAATATCACCGGAAGCCATGGCTGCAATTTCAGCTGGCCCTCCCTGAAATTCCACCATCTCCACTTCCAGACCCATTTCCTTAAAATAGCCTTTTTCCCTTGCCGTAACGGCCAGAGAAGCGCTTCCCATATTGGGCATATAGGCAATCCTAAGCTTTGTGATATCCTGAGCTTTCGTTTCCTCTGCCTTGGTTTCTTCTGCTTTTGTTTCCTCTGCTTTCGTGTCTTCTGCCTTCGTGTCTTCTGCTTTAGTCTGTGCTGCCGTAGTTGCAGGCGTCTTTGCTCCGCCCGTGCATGCGGTCAAAGCCGCTGCCGTCATTACCATCCCCATAAGTAACGAAATTCTTTTTTTCATTCCTTTCTCCTCCTATTTCCTGATCTCTAAATATTCCTGATACACCTGGGACCATATGTAATTTTTTAATTCTAAAAATTCCGGTGTCATCTTTGTTTCCTGGGTTCTGGGATATGGAATCCCGATCTCCACAATCTCTTTAATCCGCCCTGGTCTGGCGCTCATAATGATAACCTTTTGAGCCAGAATAATGGCCTCATCCACGTCATGAGTGATGAAAAAGCAGGTTTTACGCTCTTTCTGCCAGGTAGCTAAAAGCTCTGACTGAAGCTGGGTCCTGGTCTGGGCATCCAGGGCTCCAAAAGGCTCGTCCATGAGAAGCACCTGGGGATTTACCGCATAGGCTCTGGCTATGGCAACCCTCTGCTTCATTCCGCCTGACAGTTCCTTTGGATAGGCGCCCGCAAACGGTTCTAAATCCACCATTCTTAAATATTTCATGGCTTCTTCCCTGGCCTGCTCCCCTTTTATCCCCTTAAGCTTTAAGCCGAATTCCACATTTTTAAGTACCGTGAGCCATGGAAACAAGGCGTACTGCTGGAACACAACCCCCCGCTCCGGTCCCGGGCCCTCCACCTCCTTGCCATCCACGTAAACGCTTCCTGAGGTAGGCTCCAAAAGTCCGGCGATGATATTGAGCAGCGTTGACTTTCCACAGCCCGATGGGCCTACCACACAGATAAACTCATTCTCTTTTATATCAAGGCTGACTCCGTTTAAGGCTGTCATCTCTCCCTTGCGGGTAATATATGTTTTTACTACATGATCAATTTTTACTTTTACTGCTGCATTGTCTCCTGCCATCCGGTCAACTTCCTTTCCAAGTATCGTACAATCTGTTCAAAGGTAAGGCCAATTACGCCGATAATCAGGATTCCCATAAGTACGGTCGCCATATCGTAATAGCCCTGTGCCTTTTGGATCATCATTCCGAGCCCCTTAGACGCTCCTGTAAGCTCTGCCGCCACCAGGGTGGTTAAAGAAGCGGAAAGTCCAAGCCTGGCCCCCACCAGGATAAATGGCGTAGAAGCCGGTATGACTACCTGAAAGAATATATCCCGGTCAGTAGCTCCAAGTACCTTTGCCGCCTTAATCAATGTTACATCCACATTGCAGACGCCCTGGTAAATGGTGACCACCAGTACGAGGAATGAAGCGATAAATATTACGATGATCTTTGCCTTTTCCCCCACTCCTGCCCCCGCAATGACGAGGGGAATATAGGCCAGCGGCGGAATATTTCTCACAAACTGGATCCAGGGTGCCACCAGATTCCGAAACGGTGCGTACCAGCCCATAAGAAATGCAATGGGAATCGATGCGATGAAGCCGCAGAGAAAACCTGCGATTACCCGGAACAGACTAATATAAATATGGGGCCACAGGGTTCCGTCCTGCAGCTTTCCCATCAGTTTGGATATTACCTCCCACGGCTTTGCAAAGATGACTCCGCCAGCATCCGTAGACGCTATGAAGATCCATAGCAGAAATGCTGCCAGGATGGACAGCAGCATCCATAGCTTTGCAGGAATGCGGTTTAACATACTGTTCTTTTTTTTACTGCTCATGTTTACCATTTCCCTCTCTGTCTTTCTCGAATGTTTTACTATCTGTAGTTTACACCCAAAAAAGAGGTCTGGGGAGGGGGATATTTTATCATACCTTTTTTCCCAGGGCGGCAAACATGCTTCTCTTGTATTCCTCCACCCCTTCCTGGTCAAAGGGGTTTATATTCATCATGGTACCCGAGATCCCGCATGCCATCATAAAATAATAAAACAATTCTCCAAAGGTTTCCTCTGAAACATTTTTTGTCAGAAAACGGAGGCAGGGCACCCCTCCCCTCCAATGGGCGTTCAGGGTCGCTTCCTCAGCAGCCTTGTTCATCTGGTGAAAATCCATGCCATCCAGATAGTCAAATCCGTCCCTAAATTCCGGATCAGGCTCAATCACCGCCCCTGCGCCGGGATTCTCTGCTGAGACAAAGGTCTCTATAAGGCATCGTCTTCCCTCCTGCATATACTGGCCGATGGAATGTAAGTCCTCGGAATAAATTGCTGAGGAAGGAAAGATTCCCCTTTTCTCCTTTCCCTCACTTTCTCCGAAAAGCTGTACCCACCATTTTGTCAGATAAGAATACCGGGGCTCAAAGGATACCAGCATCTCAATATCATATCCCCTCCCATATAACAGGTTTCTGGCTGCCCCGTAAAGTACCGCGGGATTGGAAGCTGGATTGGCCCGGCAGTCCTCTGCTGCCCTCTTCATCCCGGCAAGATACTTGTCCGGATCAAGCCCTGCTGCAGCTATGGGCAACAGGCAGACCAGAGAAAATGCGGAGTACCGTCCTCCTGCTGATGAGGGGAAAGAAAGAAACAAGTAACCGTTTTCTTTTGCAATCTCCTCCAGCCTGGAACCTTTCGTACCAGTCACAATGATCCGCTTTGCCATCTCCTCACTGTCATATTCTTCTTCATCCACTGGCGCAGGATTCGGAAATGGCTTCCCGGCTCCAGCGTCTCAAAATTCTTGGCAATGACATTGATATAGACGTTCCGTCCCTCCATCCGCTTTAACATTCTGCTGACGGAATAAGGGGACAGCGTATTTCCCATATAGAGGATCTCCGGCCCCTTCCCGTCTGCCAGGGCCTCTATCATAGCCCTGGCTGCCTGGTTGGATCCCCCTACTCCCACAAGGACAAAAAGGTCCCCCTCTTTTTTGATCTCCTCTGCCTTTGCCTTTATTGCCTTCAGCTCATCATCCGGTATGACCGGGGAAACCCAGCCCAGAACTTTGTCATGGTCCTCCATGGTAAGCAGCATGTTCATGGCCTCTCCTGCCCTTTTCCTGCTGACCTTAAAAGCTTCTTCCCCGAAATAAGTTTCTGCTTTTTTCAAATCAATTGTGACGTTCATGCCTTCCCTCCATTTCAAAAAGGCCGATCCAGATCTTTCTCTGAACCGGCTTTTCTTTACAGCCATTTATCAATTTTTCGGTAACGTTCTGCCATTTCATCAAGGGTCACACATTCAACCAGCGGGGCCCTCCCGTAGGAGCCGAACTTCACGATCAAGGCTCCAACAACTTCCTTTACTCCACGTTCCACGCAGTCCACAATGGCAGCTACATCCTCATTGGGGATGGTTCCGTACATCACTGTATCCATGATGGGAGGCAGGAATAACCTGGGATCAAAAGCTTCCTTCATAGTCTCCA
This sequence comes from Lacrimispora sphenoides, assembly GCF_900105215.1. Classification (NCBI taxonomy): domain Bacteria; kingdom Bacillati; phylum Bacillota; class Clostridia; order Lachnospirales; family Lachnospiraceae; genus Lacrimispora; species Lacrimispora sphenoides. The sequence goes on from NZ_FOIP01000001.1 coordinate 967,260, forward strand.
GCCGCTCATAAATGGCGCCGATTGACCCGCTGTTCCTCTTTTCCGGATACCTTTCAAAGAATTCCTTCATGTTCCTGGTAACAGCAAGGCGGATATCCGTATCCACGTTAATCTTATTGATTCCTGCTCCAATGGCAGCCGTAAGCTGTTCCATGGATATTCCTTCGGTATTAGACAGCTTTCCTCCAAGACCATTGATCTCATCTACGATGTATTTCGGCACGGTAGAGGAGCCATGGGAAACCAGAGCCCCGAAAATCCCCAGATGATTCATGCATTCCTTTATGGCAATGACAATCTCCTTACGCAGCTTTACATCCTTTCCCTTAGAGGCCCCGTGCATGGTGCCATAGGATATCGCAAGGGCATCAACGCCGGTTTTCTGGAAGAATTCCACTGCATCCAATGGATTGGTATAAGTGGAAGAATCAGAAAATACGTGATCCTCCACGCCGGCAAGTACTCCAAGTTCCCCTTCTACGCTGACTCCTCTGCCATGGGCATACTTTACCACTTCCCTGGTAAGCTCAATGTTTTCTTTAAAAGGCAGGGAAGAACCGTCGATCATGACGGAAGTATAACCGCCTTCAATGGCCGCCACGCAGGAATCAAAGTCTCTGCCGTGATCTAAATGGAGAACAATCGGAATATCAGAATCCAATCCGTATTTTTTTACCGCATTTCCTATATTTCTCGCCCCGGCTTTTTTATCTTCCAGGGTTGCATTTAGAAAATCAATCCGTCCTCCCATGAATCCATTTGCCAAATCCGCCCCCTGCAAAATGGCAGGGGAACGGAACATTTCATGTACTTCGATTACTGCTTTGGCCTGGGCGACCGCATTCACGTTAAAACCGCCCTGACCAAAGCCATATTTTATGGAGGCCTCCATAAGAGGTCTAAGTGGTATTAAGCTCATCTGTTTCTCCTATATTCAATCGGTTAAGGCTGCTACAAATTCTGTAAACGTAAGGGTGATGTCCTGATGGTTTTGCAAAAGACTTACAGGGAATTCCGGGGTTGGCTCACCGTATCCGGCCCTCCGTACCACGGCTCTGTGCCAGTTTCGAAAGCAGCCCAAACGGATTTTTCTTGCATGCGCAATCTCATGGATTCCGACTGTGACGCAGTAAGAAGGCATATCCTCTAATGCTCCGTTAAAATCGCCGATGGCATTGGCCGCCCTTGTTTCCGGGCTTATTTTTAAAACCCTTGTCTTCTGAGCCAGAAATTCCTCTGCACTCATCGTACCGTCCGCCTCGTTAAACGCCACATGACCGTTAATGCCGATGCCTCCTATGACCATGTCCACACCTCCAAGCCTTTCAATCAGCTCAGGAATATAAGAGAGGTTGTCCGGATCCGGGAAAATTCTCTGCTCCCCCGGCATTATTAGCTCCGGCCTGATTTTAGAATAAACGTTTCTGTCCATAAATCCCCGAAAACTTAAGGGGTGATCTTCTGAGATCCACCTCTTTTCATCATCCAGGTATTCGTCCATATTTATGAACCAAACATTCTTCAAGCTTATATTTTCCTCATTCACCATTTCCACAAAGTAAGGGTACTGTCCAACCGGTCCTACCGGGCAGATGAATACGGTCTTTTCTCCCCTGGCATTATGGCTTTTTATCTCTTCTGCCATCTGCTCAGCCATCTGACGGAACACTTCACTGTTATCCTTCATACAAAACAGTCTCATCTTCGGATTCTTCAAAAGGGCTTCCTTATGGTATCCGTAATATTCATGCTTCATGTGAATCCCTCCTTATTTATGATGATGAGCCATACATCCGCAATCCTCATGCCCTTTTCCGCCAGGAGTCTCTCCCTTCATCATCAGATGGACGGCACTCAGCTTAAAGGTCTGGGGAAGCACCAGGATGTTAGGATCTGCTCCCACAAATTTCTTCTTTGCATCTTCCAGGGCCTCTTCCACCGTAGCTCTTGTCTTTAATCCCATACCCCGGGCATAACCAGGATCCTGGGCTCCGCATAGGTAGATGGCGGAGGTATTCATCTCAGCAACATGGGCACAGCTGATCATGGAAAAGCCATGGAAGGGATGAAAGGCATTGCAGTAACGGTATTTCCTGATATACTCTTCATCGGTGGCAAAATACTCTCCATAACGGTTCATATCCGGTAGAGTATTCATCTGGTCATGCTGGAACATCTCATACATTTCTCTTAAATACGGCCAAAGCTCGTCATGGAAATATCCGTTGCAGGTGGAGGTAAAAATGATGACACAGTTATCGCTCATGATCCTCTTATGGCGGATCACCTGGGCGGAAATGGCCTGCATCAGCATAATGGGGTTGGTCCCCATCCCGTCTCCGTAATGGAAGAACTGGGGCATACCGAAAATCATCACATCGTATTTCTTTTCCGCCCAAGGCACGTAAGTGCGCTTATCAGCCGTAATCCAGGAGTGGGGCTGCATCACAGCCGCATACCCGCTGTTGATCTCGATCTGGCGGGACTTTGTATCCAGAACCGCATCACAGCAGAAAAATTTCTTTCCCATGCATTTTTCCATATGCTGCCCGATCTCGTCAAACTTTGTCCTCATAAGGGACTTTCCGCTTACAGGAGTGAAATCTGCCCGGTGCATGACCTCCGGCACGTGGTGGGAGGCAATGGAACGCCAATGGGTGATTCCTGTGGAACAATGCTTATAGCCGCCGGAATAGCCGCCGTATGGGTTTCCCTGGGTGTGCCCGATGAGAATCGCCACATCACTGTCGTACACGTATTTGTTCATCAGAACCGGATCGCCCCGCTCCGTTGTTCCAAGATCCACCAGATGATCGTAATCCTCACTGTCGTGGTTGATGATCTGATGGGTGTACCAGAACTCATGGAACAGTTCATTCCCAAGCACGGCCCTGATTTCCTTTTCCGTATTCTTTCTATGAAGACCGTTGGAGCAGATCAATAAGATGTCCTTTTTTTCCACGCCAGAATCATATAATTCTTTTAAAATCAGTTTTATGGAAATTTTCCTGTGGGAGGTGGGCTGTTCTCCCCCCTTTACCCGGTCGGGAAATACAATGGCTACTTTCGATCCCTTATGAGCCAGTTTTGAAAGCGGCTCCATGCCCATGGGATTTCGCAAGGATTCAAGGGTCTTTTCCACCAGCTGATCCACCGGAATATAAGGCGGATCCGGCACTGTCTCCCCCGGAATAAATATATCTGCAGTATCGGGCAATGTGACGTTTACGGTTCCCTGTCCATACTCTAATGCTACATTCATCTTATACGTCTCCTTTTCTCCAATTTTATTTAAGAATGAATCAGGCCCTATTTTCCTAAATAGGCTCTTATAATCTCTAAATATTCTTCAGGATAAAAACCGATTTCCCCCTGAAATCTGGTCAGAGCGATCAGTCCGCCGTCAATGACCGGAATGGAAGCCAGCATCTGTGCATTGTCAGCCTTTAATCCTCCGCCGTAGACGACTGGTAGTCCTCCTGTCACTTCTTTGATATAAGAGCCGGTCCTTGCTATGTACTCTTTATCCGGCGGAGTTTTCCCCGGTCCAATGGCCCATACCGGCTCATAGGCGATGACTACTCCCCCAGTGTCCACACCAGATAATCCGGTCTCAAGCTGCTCCTTTAATACCTCCTGCCAGCGGGGCTGCTCCTCTGCAGTCTCCCCAATGCAGTAAAGCACAGACAGCCCTGCCTTAAGAGCCTGTAAAACCTCCTGATTCAGCAGGCGGTTAACCGCATGGGAATCGGTTACCCCTGCTTCTGAAAGGATCCCTGCCTTGTCCCTTCGTTCCTCACAATGGCCGATGATCGTAGTGGTACAGCCAATGGCTATTGCTGCGTTTGCCGTGCGGTTCGTTGTAAAGGCCCCAAAATTTCCGCCGGCTGCGGTATCCTCACGGAACACTCCCTGACAGCCGATGTTCACCGGGCTGTTCTCCCCCAAAGCACCAGCCGCCTGGATCAAATGGGCTTCAGGAAAATACATGGCAAACTCCACATCATCATTCTCATACTTTCTTAAAGCTTCCTGGGTATTTGATACAATATAGCTTCCCCACTCCCGGATAGGCGCTATGGAATTCACGCCGCCCTTTTCCCGGGGAATATCAAACCGCTTTAAATTTAAAAAAATATGCTTCATTTTCATTATCCTCCCTTTTTTATTTGTATTTCACCAATTTTATATATTTTCATGAAAATCTATGAAATCCCTCAGTTCCGGGCCGATCAGAGGGCGGCACCATTTTATGAACTCATTGGTCACGTCGTTTCCCCGCTCATTAATAAAGTTTTCCGGAATAGCTCTTTCATGAAGCATGACTTTTTCAATGGGAATTCGTTCCATATGGATGCAGTATTCTCCATCCGACCTGTCCTCCCGGATAAAGCCGATCATCACTCCGCCCTGGCCTTCCATGGCCGCCTTTAAGGCTTCCCGCCCTGAAAGCACCGCCTCCTCCCGGTCAACCGGAGACTGCCATGCAATGGAAGAGCGTCCGCAGATTCCAGGCTTTTCATTTCTGGCCTTAATATCCAGCTTTTGAATTACCAGATTGGCAAGATAGACGCTTACATCTCCGTAATAGGTTGCCCGCCCGGTCTTGTAGATCGGGGGAACTACCGGCTTTCCATCTTCCCCTTTTAAGCCTTCGCTGGCAACCACGACCACACCGCCCTTTTCTTCATATAGCTTCTTCACATCCGCTAAAAATTCCTCTTCCTTAAACGGACGCTCCGGCAGATAAATCAGATGGGGCGCATCTCCCGGCTTTTTGCGGGCAAGGGCTGAAGCTGCCGTGACCCAGCCTGCATTTCTTCCCATGGCCTCAATTACGCATACATGGATGGGCAGAGATTTTACATCCATTCCTACCTCCGCAGTAGTAGCCGCAATGTACCTGGCTGCGCTGCCAAATCCAGGGGTGTGATCGGTAATTGCAATATCATTGTCAATGGTCTTGGGGATCCCAACCACCGTAACTCCTGAATTTTTGCAGGCTTCATGAATCTTTCCGCAGGTATCCATGGTTCCATTGCCTCCATTAAGAAGCACATACCTGATATGGTATTTCTCAAATATGGCCGGCATGGCCTCATAATCTTCCTTTTCCAGGGCGTACCTGGAGGAGCCGATGGCCGTGGCAGGGGTTTCCAAAAGAAGTCTGAGCCTTTCCTCCGGGAACTCCATGAGATCCAGAAAATTCTCTTTTAAAATCCCTTCGCTGCCGCCCAGGGCAGCATATACTTTTTCAACCTTTTTGCTTTCCCTGGCCTCTTTGATCACGCCGTAAAGAGATGAATTGATCACCGCAGTAGGACCGCCTCCATGCACCACCAGAACATTGCCATTCATATGTTTGATCCACTCTCCTTTTTGTAAAATCATTTCACTGTATCTCAACGGAACCCACCGGTCTTCCGTCCTTATGTTATCAGCGTACCATATTCTCTTCCGGATTTGTGCAAATTTTACCCAAACGTTTGGGTTTTATGGTATACTGTTTTCATTGATCATGGTTTATAATAACATAAAAGAAAATTCTTTTCCGGAGGTAGCCTATGACATTAAAGGAAATAGCGGAAGAAGCCGGCGTGTCCATTTCCACCGTATCCAGAGTCGTGAACAAAAATATTCCCGGTGCCGCCAGCAAAGAAGTCCAGGACCGGATATGGGAAATCGTCCGCCGGACCGGATATACCCCAAATCCCACAGCCCGCAGCTTAAAGCTTGGAGAAAAAATAGCTTCTTTGACCTCCTCCCGTTCCATCGCCTGCCTGTTTGCAAGAACCACGGATACGGTAACTGACTTATTTTTCTCCTCCCTTGCCCGGAGCATCGAGCAGGAAGCCTTTAAACGAAATTATGTATTAAAATATTCCTTTTCCTCCTTTGATATCAGCCACCCCGGCACTTTCCGGCTGATCACCGATAACCATGTAGACGGCGTGGTCATTTTAGGACGCTGTGATAAACAGCTTCTCGGCCTTTTGAAAAAGTATTTCAACAGCCTGGCCTATACGGGTTTAAACAATATGGAGGCAAAATATGATCAGATCATCTGTGACGGACAACAAGCCGCCCTTGCTGCCACCAGCTATTTAGCCGGCCTGGGGCATAAGAAAATCGCATACATCGGAGAAACCAAAGCGGAAAACCGCTATACCGGATACTGCGACGGATTAAAGGCCGGAAGGCTTCCCCTGCGAAAAGAATATATTGCCAACGTGGCCCTCTCCTCAGAGGGAGGATATCAGGGAGCAAAGCGCCTTTTAGAAGCAGGCTGCGACGCTACCGCTTATTTCTGCAGCAACGATATCACGGCCATCGGAGCCATGAAGGCCTTCCACGAATCCGGGCTTCGCATCCCTACGGATATCTCAGTCATCAGCATCGATGATATTGACACGGCCCAGTACTTAACTCCCATGCTCACCACGGTCCACATCCCGGTAGAGGAGATGGGTCAGATGACAGCAAAGATCCTGATCGACCGCATCGAGGGCGGACACCGTCTTCCCGTTAAAATTGACCTGCCGTTTTACATTGCTGTCCGTGACAGCTGTGCAGCCCCCAAACGGTAAAATTTTATTAAAAAATTTACCAGACATAAATAAAAAGAAGAAAAAGGTGGACGCAGATGTCCACCTTTTATTCTTTCGGCTGTGGCACCCGGCCTGAGTCTTAACAGGAGGGATGCATAATGGGATCCAAGAAAACTACAAGACATTTTATTGCATGAATATTTATTCTGCCAAGCCTGGATACTGCAGCGCCCCATACTGATCCGGTTTGAGCGTCACTGGATCAACGATCATCTTGGTGACATAATCCATATAAATACTTAATTTTCCAGATTAAGTAATGACTAAGGTATGAAAAGGTTAACAAATGGAAGTAAGGGAGATATTGTAAAGACATAGCTTTAATCAAATTAATAAAAAAAATATATATTATTTGCAACATTTCTCTTTTTATAATTGTTTATAGAATAGAACAACATAAATGTGTTCAATCAATTAACAAAATGAAAGGAAGATTATTATGAAAAAACTAACTACGATGATTATGACACTGGCAATTGCAGGTACAATTGTGGCTCCCGCCTATGCCGCTGCTGCTAAAACCTCCACACTGCTTGCGGTACCTTCTGCAAATGCTATTGATCAGGCTCCTGTGGACAGTATCGGACGCTACTCCATCGAGATTAATGGAAAAGACATCGATGCGAATTCCTGCATAATGGTACCTTTGGATAAGGTGGCCGAGGAACTCGGATTTAAAGTTACATGGAATGATGATTCTATCTTGGTGGATAACGGGTCTATTCATACGAACGTAAGAATTGGAGTGGACTCTTACTTTATCACTACAAGTAACAAGGACTTAGTTGGTATGAGTGCCCCTTTCTCCCTTGGAATTGCCCCTTTTAAGACTGACAAAGATATCTATGTCCCCCTGTCACTTTTTGATGCACTTCTGAGGCATGGCGACGATACAATCATCGTTAACGAGAACAAGATTATAATCCAGACCAAGGATACGTGTCAGTAATTTGCTATTTTAGACGTATTAAAAATCCAATAATTAAATTTTTATAAAGTAAAGGCGGGCCCGGAAACCGGATATCCGCCTTTCCATAAATGTAAGTTATTTGATACTTTTTGTCTTCATCCGATTGGGAAATTCCGACATTGAAACAACAATGAAATACTATGTTTTTGATATAGAGCATGGGGATCAAAAAGAGTAAACATCTATGAAGAATTTGCTTAATTTGTCTACCGTAAAAAAAAGTTGACAAAGGGCAGACAAAGGGCGCCTTTTTCATGAAAAGAGCGCCCTTAATATCCGTATTTCCCTTACCTCGTATTCAAATATTCCATAACCCCCATGTGGATCGTCCAGGCAACCCGGTCCTGGTAATCCAAGTTATTCAAAAGAGCTGATTCCTTCCAGTTGGTTAAAAAGCCGCATTCCACGATAACGATTGGGGTCCGCACATGTAAAAGAAGATAGTAGTTATCGTTGGGTTTTGCGAGTCTGGTATTTTTCTCGCCCAGCACATAATCAAACCGGCTCTGTAAAATTTCAGCCAGCTCTTTTCCCTTATCCGACTTTTTATAGTAAAATACCTGTCCTCCGTATACGTATTCCTCATGATAGCTGTTCTGGTGGATACTGACGGTAAGTGACGGGCTTTCATCATTGATGATCTCACAGCGCTTGCTCATGTCCGCCATCTTTTTTCTGCTGTCCTTTTCCGTATACAATCCGTTGTCATCTTCTCTGGTCAGAACCACTTTCACGTCAGAAGCTTCCAGATACTTTTTTAACCGGTATGCTATCTGCAAATTTATATCCTTTTCCAGGGTTCCATCAATTCCGATCTTTCCCGGATCATTTCCTCCATGTCCCGCATCTATGACGACGACTGGCCTTTCTTTTTCGGCCTTTGCCTTGACCCCTGCCGTCATCTTTCCAGCCTGACTTGATATTACATATACCAGCACCAGCAAAACCAATGCCATAAGGGGTTCCCACTTCTTAAATTTCACATTTTCTACCTGATTCATCTTCTTAATGAATTATATCTTTTAGTGAAATAAAAAAGAACTGCTCCCTGCGACTTTCCTGTTATTCTGAGCTCAATACATTATAGTCCCTTGTCCCATCGTTCGTAATCCATTCCAGATATTGAGCCAGGATGCTGGGATACCCTTCCTCTTCCCACAGCTTGTAGCCTGCCTTAGCTTTGGCCTTATCCCGGATGTCTGTAACGGTTCCTGCATAACAGGCTTCGTTAAGCTCCGCATAGACCTTTGCCATCTGTTCCTTCTGAGTTTTGGTCAATCCATTTAATGTATCAAGCCTCTTAAACTCATCCTGAGCCTGATTGTAAAATACCTTGCTTAAAAACTTTTTCCCAAACTCATCGAAGTTCAAAAGATTTTTATCAGTGCTTCCCGTCTTTTTTGCCCATTCCTTCATATCCAACGGTTTTGTATGATAGCGGAAGCTCCCGTCGTCTCCATAATATAAGATCCCATACTGGCAAGGCGGCGTGGATAAGGAACTGGTCACGATCTCATAGATCCCGGAGTCGCTTCTGGACCTCATATAGTGCTGCACATGAAGGTGACCGCTTAAAAACAAGGGGACCTCCCAGCTTTCCAGCTGGTCAATAAGCTGTTCACTGTGTTCAATGGTGCAGTCCTGTAAGTATACTTCACTTTCATCAAGAAGATTATGATGGCCTACCGGAATCACATTCATCCCCAGATTCCAGGCTTCCTCCATCTGCTCCTCAATCCAGTCATATGTATCATCCTGAATCATTCCTCCAACCAGATTTCTCGGTTCATACTGGCATGTATCAAGCATTAAGGCTCTGGTATAATCATTTACCTGATAAACATAGCTTAAGGAAGCAGGGTCCCGGCTGACCGCCTCATTGTATCCGAAATCCTGGTAAATCTCCTCGAATTCATCTGAAGTTACATTTTCCGCCCCCAGAAAGGTATCTCCCACAAATTGAGCTGCCTTAGAATTATTGATATCATGGTTTCCAGGAATAACGATTACGGGGATACCGGCTTCTTCAATTTTACCAAGCTTTTCGGCAAATTCTTCATGGCTTTCCTTTTCGCCTTCATAGGTCAGATCTCCGCTTAAGATCACCAGATCGGGCCGTTCCTTTTTAACCTCTTCCACAAAAGCATCCGTAATCTCCCAGATGTATTGCATCACCTTGCCGTCACCATGGTCTATACTGTATTGAAAACCCTTCTGAAAATCCGTCAAGTCCCTGGCTAAATAATGAATATCCGTAGCTACAATGATCTTGCAGCCATTGTCAAAGGCTTCTTCAGGAGGCTGTGAAGCCGGATCCTCCGAAGTTTGAGGAAATTCTTCAATGGTCGTCGGTTCCGTCCTCGTTGTTTCTGTCTCCTGCGGAGTAGTACTCTCTGCGCTGGTGCTTTCCGGCTCTGTTCCCTTGAGCGAACACCCTGCCAGCATACACGCCACGCCCAGCAATGCTGCCAATACGATCCTGTTTCTCATAACCTGACCTTTCTGTCTCTTACGCGTCTTTCGTTTACTTTTTATCAAGCCGTATTTCATCCCACAAGTCTGACGGTTCAAATCCCAGCTTCCAGCAAGCCACACCTGCGAGGCCATACTGTTTTATTAAATCCATCTTAAGTCCTATGGACCGCTCTTCTTCCAGCCACAGCTTTTTAAGCCCTTCCTTTGACTGCAATTCTCCGTAATACTGGCCCAGTTCCTCCTGCCAGTATAATTCCACTTGATTTTCACTGACCCATTCTTTTGCACGGGCAATGCCCAAAGAGGAAGAGGTAACCTTTCCATCAGGTCCCTCTGTCCACACCCTTGTATAGAGGGGGATTCCATTGATCACCTTTTCCTTTGGCACCTGGGCCAGGGTATCCTTGATCCCGTTTTCCACATATTGAATGGAAGCCACAGAACCGGCATCCCCGCCTGCATAATGTTCATCATATCCCATAATAATCACGTAATCAGCCACGATCCCCTGCTCTTTCCGGTTATAGAACTGATTGCCGGGAGCCGGAACATAATTATCCACGGATAAGACGATCCCCTTCTCACGACAAGGTATGGAAAGCTCCCGTATGAACTGTACATAATGGACCCCTGCTGCTTCCTTGATTCCCTCAAAGTCCAGGTTAATCCCGTCAAGACCGTAGCGATCCACTTCTGACATAAGGGCATCAATCAGCTTCCGTCTGGTGGAGGTCTTTGACATCAGGATCTCCGTATTTACATCAGGGCTGAAATTATTGATGAGGGCCCAGACCTTTAAGCCCTTATCATGAGCTTTCTTTACATAATCCTCCTGAGCCAGGGACCGGAAGTTTCCTTCATTGTCTGTAAGCTCAAACCAGGTTGGAGAAATGACATTGACCCCTTTTGTATTGGCGATCACGCTGTCAAAAGAACCATTTCCTTCAAGGGTTGTCATCTGGTGCCAGGCAAGGCAAACCGGTTCATCCATGGAAACATTCGTGTAAACCGGCGCTGCAAAAGTACTTTTAAGAACCTCACTGGTCACTTCCCCCAGCCGTTTGCGTTCCACATAGCCTACAAATCCGTCTTCCGTCCGCACCTTATCCCACCTAGCCATAGATTCCAAAACAGTGACCTGACTTCCGGGAGAAATCCATGTCACGATGGGGCTTTTCACTCCGCCTTTTACCCTGACATTTCCCTTTTCAGAAACCACTGCCTTTTGCTGGGCCTCCCAGTTGTTATTAATAAAAATCCGCTTATGCTCAACGCTGTCATAGGCAGTCACGCGGATATCCGTATAATTTGCCACCAGTCCGACGGACAAATAAACCCCGTTCTCATTCACCCAGATCAGGGGTTTCCCAGACGTTCCGACCGTGGAATGATCCGCATAGACAATGGAGTCCGGCAGGGCATACACAAGAAGATTTTCATTGCTGTCCCAGTAAAACCGCTCATTTAACATATCATTCACCCACTCAATCGGGAGATAGGTTTGTTCCTGCAGGTAAAGACCTTTTGCCTCCTGCAGATCCTCATTGAGATAAAGGGCCACTTCATCTCCCTTTACTCCCAGCAGTCCGGCTATATCTGCCTGTTCCTTTGAGGGAATATACCGTTCCAGAAACCACACCCCTGAAAATATGGCGGTCACTATCAAAATCAATCCTAGCGTCGCAAGAACCGGCGCTGTTTTCTTCTTCATCTGTTTTCCTCCTGCTAATGGATCGTATCGTCTTTTGCCTATACTATCTTTTGGATTATATCGTGAGCAAACTTATCTTCGCTCTCTTTTGCCCATTATATCACAATTCTTATTTTTTGGAATTTACATTTTCATTACATTACATATCCCCTATTCCCGCCCTGACGCACTGAAGCAACCAGCTTAAGGCTGAAGATGGCATCCCGCATGCGTCCCTTTTGGCACGATCCAGTATTTACCGGTAATAAACCCGGTCAAATCTTATTTCCCGCAGTTTTCCGGTCTCTCCGTCAGGAACAAAATCGGCCATATAAAAACTATCGTCCTCCCTTATTTCAAATATTTTATTCCAGTCTTTCTCCGGCAGTTCTTCTCCATCGATAATGATGGAGATTCCCTGATCCCTGTATTTTTTTAGCCCTGCCAGATACTGACCTTTCTCTGTCTGCCCGTTCCTTTCCCTGGCATCTTCTCTTCTCATCTGCATATCCCCCGTCTGTTTCTCATTTGTCACATAGGCCGGGGGAGAACCACAAGGGTTTTGCCGTGACACAATTCCTCCCCCGTATTTAAAAAAACTGCTGATAAAAGCCTATGATTTCACCGGTGACAGCAAACACGTCTACTGAAACCGGAATTCGGGAAATGGGTATGTTAAGCCTCTTTTCCGCATTCTTTCTGGCTTCCTCGCTTCCAAACGACACGAGCGTCTTCCAGCTCTTTTCCGCTTTTTTCCCCTTTCTCTCAAACTCCAGAAACGTTTCCATCTGCCACTCGCTTAAGCTCCCGAGAACAAATTGCCTGTCGCATCTTAAAAATTCTTCCAGATTGCCATCCCTTACGGTTCCGTAATCCACAATCACTGCCTGGTAACCGGACTTTTTGCACAATAACAGCGTATCAATCCCCGCTCTTTCATAATAATCCGCTTCCAGTATATGAAAACATCCGGCCTGGGACTGTTCCTTTTCGCACAGCTTTCTCATATTCCGGAAATCCCCATGGCTGTTCCATTCCAAAACCGCACACCGCTTTCTTAAGACTCCTCCCAGATATCCTGCTGTCATAACCGTAAAATGGGTCACCCCCACTCCTCTTCCGGTTCCGATGATCCCAATGATCTCCTGATTGACCGGCATTTTACAGGAGCGCGAAAGCTTCCACACCTTTTTTACCGTTCTATTCATTAGGCGTTTATCCTTTTCCTATGGTGCAGTTTTTGCCCGAAATCATTTGAGAAAACCAATCGTTAATTTGTCTTTTATATCTTCCTTTTCCTCTTTTTCTTATGCTTTTTATTTCTAAAATCTCGTCCAGCAGAGTCTTGTAAAAGTCTTCTGTTTCCGCATTTTTCTCAAAAGGATCCGGAAAGTAAGGGGCCCTAATGCATCGGGAAGGGGCTGCCCCTTCAGGCAGCCTTATCCTGGTTGTCCTGGCTGCATGATTATAAACAATCCCATAGGAACTATGGCCTTTCACTACATATTCTGCAGAGAAATAGGCACTGTTTCTGCTCCAGCTGCTGCCGTCGCATACCAGTATCAAAGCATCTGGGCTGCCACTCAGTGCCTGTTCAACATTTTTTCCGTAATCCAGGATACGAATTTGATAAGGCGGCTCTTTTAATTTCACTACCGGCCCGTAATAGGGTCTCCAAATAAAACCCCGGTACCTCATCAGGCCATACTGGTCCCGCTTTGCGGCTGCATGATCACCAAGCCCGGTGCCCATGCCGGAATCATTTTTTTCTTCAAATAAATTGGGATATCCGTGATTTCTAAGATAGACAGACAGGCCGATTCCAATATGAGTCGTTCCGGCCCCTGATTTGCTCCCTGCAAGAGCAATTGTAAGAGATGACGATTGTAGACGGTCTTTTGCAGCCGTTCCCATGTTTTTAAGCTGTCCAAGCCTCTCACCCAGCTCCTGTGCTGATGAAAACCGTTCTTCTTTTTCCTTTTTCATACACCGGTTTATGATGGCAGCCAGATCGGCATCCATTGATGAAGCCGGTTTATAGGGCAGTTTAGGAAATTCTCCTGTAAATAGAAAATGGATGATAGCACCAATGGCATATATATCTGTTCTTTCATCCAATACTCCATCCTTTGAATACTGCTCCGGCGCCGCACATCCCACGGTTCCATACCGCTCTCCGTGCATATTTGCATCTTCCACGGACGCGGCAAGTTCAAAGTCAATCAGTTTAACGATGTCATGACACAATAACAGGTTTTTCGGCTGTAAATCCAAATGTAATATGGGGTTTGGTCCTGCGAGATGCAGGTAACTGATGATGCTGGTCAACTGGATTCCATATGAGATGGCCAGTTCCCGCGATAGATAGCCCTGTTTTTTCACAAGGTCAAATAAAGAATCTCCTTCCAGATACTCTTCGATTAAATAACTATAAAATTCGTCTTCCTCTACATCATAAATAATGGGAATTCCAGGATGGCGAAGTTCCTTAAGAACAAGCGCTTCATGCCTTAGACGTTCGAATTTCAGAAAGCTTTTGGGTACCCGCTTGATTGCCCGGTATTCCTCAAGCCCCAGATGAACCGCCAGAAAAACTGTCCCTGCCCGGCCGGTTCCCAAGATGCCGTATAGCTGATATTTTCCAAACAGAACGGCGCTTACTAAAACCACCTCCTTTTATCTGTCCAATATCATCTCTTGGGGTATATTCTAATATATTCTATTTATTTTTTCAACTATTTTTTACGAAAACCCAAAACTTCCTAGACGTCTTTTCTTTCCATGTGAGCAATGTATAACTCTCCCCATTTTTCCAAACTATCCAACACCGGTTTAAATTGATGGCCCAATTCACTCAAAGAGTATTCCACTTTGGGCGGGATGGTATTGTAAACGGTACGGGTAATCAGACCATGTTCTTCCAGATTACGTAACTGTTTTGTCAGTGTGGCCTGAGTAATGGGAGCCAGTGCACGCTCTAACTCCTTAAACCGAAGTGTTTTCTCTTCCAGATAGTGAAGTATCAGCAGCGCCCATTTCCCGCTCAAAACCTTTTGAGAGGTAAAATAAGGACAAATACCGAACAGGTCTTTTTTTTCACTTTCATTATTCATAATAAATCCTCCATTACTATCCTATTAGATACTAACTATACTAAAAAATCGTACTTGTACTTTGATCTGTGCGCACTATAATTATAGCATAAAGCAAGACAAAATACAATTTGCCAATAAGAATGGAGGATCAGTCATGATTGATTATGCAGCTGTTTTGAAGGAGAACCCCAACGGCGTCCTGGCAACACAGGATGGCAGCAAGGTAAAAACCCGGGTATTCCAATACCTGTTTACAGACGGCAACAAAGTATATTTCTGCACCAGCAACAAAAAACCGGTCTACGAACAGATTAAGGCCAACCCCAATGTTTCTTTCTGCACCTACCCAGCTAACTTTACGCCGGTGGTATCAGTAAACGGTAAGGCCGTCTTTGTCAACGATCTTTCCTTAAAAACTCGTGCACTGGACGAGAATCCCGGCATAAAGGGCCTGTACAATACACCTGACAATCCCATCTTTGAGCTTTTCTACATTGATGTAGAGGAAGTGGAAACTTTCAGCTTTACGGATGGCCCAAAAACCGATACCATTTAACCGCAAACGCCAATGAACTATCTACTTTCACCTATGGTATCTTTCTGTTATAATCTAATCAAGATCAGTGGTAATACACTAATTTGCGAGGTGGATCATTATGATTGAGGATTATATTGTAACCCAAATGAATATAGATTCTATAAAGAAATATGGTGCGCTGGACTTGGTTTGGCAGGTCTTTCTGGAATTTGAAGCTCCGGATTATTCAGAAGAAGGCAATCAGGAGTTCAAGAAATTTATAGATTTGAATTCTATTGAACAAAAAATCAATAAAAACGAGATGCTCTTCTGGGGTTGTTTCAGCGGTGAGAACATCGTGGGAGTGGCTGCAACCAGACAACCATGTCATATTTCACTTTTGTTTGTGGATAAAGAACATCACCGGCAAGGAATTGGGCGGGAATTATTAAGTACTATAACATCTTTTTTCAAGGAAGAAGGTGTTAATCGGGAAATGACGGTTAATTCATCACCCTATGCAGTCGAGATATATCATAAACTGGGATTTATCGATACAGACACCGAACAACTTGTAAATGGAATACGTTTTACTCCAATGAAGTATATATTCAGCTAATAAGAACAAACTTAAAATTCCTATTTAATGAAAACTTGAAAATTTGTTTTATTACATTATTTTTACATTACAGCTAATGGTAATTGACGTTATCTTCTAAATCACCTTTCGAAGATAACGAAGAAATCGAGTAAAACAATATTATATTATCATCATGTCAAAAAAATAAAACCGGGAAATTCCAATAAGCAAATAGGATTCCCGGTTATTAACATCCAAACCTTAAAATTATATAAATTTTTTCACATAGTAATTGCTTTTTCGCTATATTATATAGTATAGTTATGTTGAGGAAGTATGTAAACATTCATTCACCATTTTAAAAAGAACAGGAAGTGATCCTATGAAGATAGAACGTATTAACGAAAATCAAATTCGCTGTACGCTTACCAGCTTTGATTTAAGCGTCAGAAACTTAAATTTAGGCGAGCTTGCCTATGGCAGTGAAAAAGCCCGCAACCTGTTCCGCGAGATGATTCAGAAAGCCTCTAACGAAGTGGGATTCGAAGCAGAAGACATTCCTCTCATGGTAGAAGCAATTCCATTGTCCAACGAAAGTGTGATGTTAGTAATCACAAAAATCGATGATCCGGAAGAATTAGATACAAGGTTTGCCAAATTTTCACCATCAGCCGACGAAGACTTGGATTCCATGCCAGGAGACCTGGCAAGCGAACTTTTGGAAGGCGCCGACGGACTGTTAAACCTGTTAGGGCTTGACAAGAAAGAAGAACCGGAGGCCGAAGAGCCAAAAGAGCAATCAAGCGCTTCCTCGATACGAATCTATTGTTTTCAAAGTCTGGACCAGATATCTGATGCTGCAAGGACCATCGGGCAGGTTTACGATGGCGAGAATACATTATATAAAAAACCTGATACCAGACAGTATTATCTGGTGATCAGGAACACTCCTGACAAGTCTCTGGATTTCAGCCGTGTCTGCAACCTGCTTGCGGAATATGGTTCCAAGATTCACCAGGACTACGCCTCCGAAGCGTACTACAGGGAACATTACGAGGTGCTGATTGAAGGTCACGCCCTTCAGTCTCTTGCCAAACTTTAATCCGTTCCTTTGTTCATAGTACTTCATCACAAATCAAAAATGAGGTTCGGCCCCTTAAAAGGGCCGAGCCTCATTTTTAAAATCCTAAAGCTTCTTCCAGAAAGAATGCAAAAATCAATTCCAAAGTGGCATCTGTCTCCTTGCTCGGAATCAATATCCAGTTATGTACCATCTTAGCCCCTTTTTTATAAATGATTTTCGTTCCTTTAAATTTTCCCGCCTTTTCAACCAGAAGCTCGCAGTCCGGTGTAAGAATTTCATCTGTGCCGGAAAATATCAGGATCTGTCCCAGCTGATCCCAGTTTCCATGAAGAGGTGAGACAAAGGGGTGATCCGGTTCCAAAGGACCGCAGTAGCGGGCTCCGGCTTCTTTTAACGCTTCTACAGGAAGGATAGGATCCGTTTTTTTCATGATCTTTATCTTCGGATTGTTAAGAGCGATATCCAGCCACGGAGAAACCACGGCAGTTCTCACCGGCATAGGCAGATTCCCCATGTCCCGCAGTTCCTGTAAAAACGAGAGAGCCAGACCACCGCCGGAAAAATCTCCAAAAAGAAAAAACTCATCTTCCGGATACTCTGCCGTCAACCAACTGTAAACCCGGACCAGATACCGGTGAACATCTAACGCCGTATACTCCGGAGCCAGAGGGCAGGAAGGTATGGTCACCTTAACCTGTTTTTCTATGGCAAAACACTCTGCCATTTCCCTGTAACGCTCTGACGGCTCCAGGGTATATGCCCCTCCCGGCAGCATGAGGATATGGGCAGTCTTTGAATAGCTTCCGTTTATGGTGACTCCGGGAAAACCGTCGATGTTCCAGGCTTTTACCCGTACCTTTTTTGTAAATTGTTCCTGGGTCAGCGCCCCCGTTCCTCTGGGCGGCTGTTCCAGTTCAAGGGCCATCTTTTTGTCCGCTTTTTTTAGCCCTGCAGTAAATCTTGCCATCTCCGTCTTCATGCTCATGATTTCCACATCTCCTTTCCCTTTATTTTGCATATTACGATTCTTTACATAATCTGTTTAACTTTTTCATTTCATGCAGAACAAACTGGCTGACAATGATCATTGAGGTAATATCCGCCACAGGCCCTGCATAGAGGATTCCTTCCAGACCAAAAGAAAGGGGAAGGATAAGAATCAGCGGGATCAATAACACAAGCTGACGCAGCATGGATAAAATGGAAGCCTTTAAGGGTTGTCCCGTTGACTGGAAATAACTGGTTGTCACAACCTGGAATCCGGCCGAAAAGATTCCAAGCATGTACACCTTCAGGCAGCGGATGGCAAACTGGGTGAACTGCACATCCTCTGTCCCAAACAGACTTAAAATCTGCCCTGGGAACAACTGACAGGCAAGCCATCCCGTAAGGGCAACTGTGGTTGCCGCCGTAGCTGCCGAAAGATAAGTCTTCCTCACACGCTTTGGCTGATTCGCTCCCTTATTAAATCCCAGAATGGGCTGGGAGCCGATGCCGATCCCTATACAGATGGAAATAAGAATCATTCCGATCTTATTTACAACACCCATGGCACTTAAAGCCACATCACCGCCAATGCCCGTCTTGTTTCCATAATACACCAGAGAATTATTCATGACAACCTGCAAAATGGTAGACGCCACCTGGGTGATTCCGCTTGAGACTCCAAGCGGCAGCGCCAGCCTGCAGATATCCCCATCAATGCGTAAACTATTTCTATTAAGGCGCATATGCTTTCCTTTGTACACAAAATACAGCACCAGCACGACTGCGGAAATGATCTGAGAAGTAATGGTAGCAATGGCCGCTCCGGTCACACCCCAATGAAATACGAAAATATAAATCGGATCCAGAATAGTATTTAAAACAGCGCCAACTAAAATGGCATACATAGATAAAGCAGGACTCCCGTCTGTCCTGGCCATATTGCTTAGCACCACAGAGAGCATGTTAAAAGGTGTGCCCAGTAATATGATAGAAGTATACTGCCTTGCATATTCCATGGTATTGGCGGTAGCCCCGAAAATCTTTAACATAGGCGTCATAAGAGGAAATCCAACAGCCATAACTACAACGCTGGCTGCCAGGGTCAACAGAAAAACAGTTCCAAGAGTCTTGTCCGCCTCTTCCTCATTTTTTTCACCAAGCTTAATGGCTGCATAGGCGCTTCCTCCAGCTCCCAAGAGAGTTGATATGGCTAAAATGATGGTGACAATCGGAAATGCAATGGTGGTCGCCGCATTTCCCAGATACCCAATGCCCTGACCGATAAAGATTTGATCAACAATATTGTAAATCGAATTTACCAGCATGGCGACAATCGCTGGAAGTGCAAACTGCATCAGCAAATGCCCCACTGGTTTATATCCCAGGGGGTTCTCCCCCTGTTTTATCCTGTCTTGTTCCATAAAATGTTCTATTCCTTTCCCTTCTGTTCCATGATGTGATCGAGGGCATTGCAAGCCATGCGAATGAGCATTTGCTCTGCTGCATCACGTTCCTCTTTGGTAAACCCTTTTAATATAATATCCGCCCATTCATTTACGCTCTCCAAGGTCTTTCCCACGACAGCTGCCGCTTTGTCTGTGACGTAAATCCTCCGGATGCGTTTATCCTCCTGTGCCATTTCCGTCACAACATATCCTTCTTCTTCCAGCTTCTTAACCGCGCGGGTGGCAGTGGCCTTATCGTAATGTCCAAAAGAAGCCAGCTCATGCAGACTCATACCAGGTTTTTTAAAAATCTGCAATAAAAAAAACTGTTGTCCACAGCCTATCTGATAAGTAGATAATTGATTTGCAAAATACGTATTATTAAGTCTCTGGATAATCGAGATATATTTCCCGATTTCCTTGTGCTCGCACATGATTTCCACCTCCAAGCCTTTCGGACGGCATTTCATCTTATTTTAGGATGATAAACAGCATAACATAAAGTGGTTGCATTCGCAACTTTTTTTTATTAATGCAATAAAAAGCGGTACCGGTTTCACAAAACCGGTACCGCCTGTCATTGTTACTTGTTACTTTGTTTTAAAAATCTCGCAGGTTTTCCTGCAGGCAGCCTCCGTAGCCGCGCAGCCGCCAAGGGAAGTTTCCCTTAATTCAAATGGGATGGAACGACCGACCATCATCATGGTGTCTACCGTCTGATCAAATGGTATGAACTGCTCTACTCCTGATAATGCCATTTCTGCACATACCAGTGCATTGGAAGCTCCCAGAACATTACGGCTCTGGCAGGGATACTCCACCAGACCGGCTACCGGATCACAGACCAGCCCTAAGAGATTCACGATTGCTGAGGAAGCTGCATCCATGCACTGCTTTGGCGTTCCGCCCATGATTTCCGTTGCTGCCGCTGCTGCCATTGCAGAAGCAGCACCAACCTCAGCCTGACAGCCGGCCTGTGCTCCAGCCACGGTAGCATTCCGCATAATCAGATAGCCCACCGCACTTGCTGTAAAAAGGCCATCAATGATCTGTTCGTGATCTAAGGAAAATTCTTCTTCCAAAGCAAGAAGCAGTCCAGGCAGAACTCCGGAACTTCCTGCCGTGGGCGCCGCTACAATAAGGCCCATAGAAGCATTTACTTCCAGAACAGCCAGAGAATAGGTGATCGCCTTGGACAGCATGCTTCCGCATATGGATTTTCCTGATCGCCTTCTGTTCCGAACCTTTGCAGCTTCTCCTCCGATCAATCCGCCGATGGAAGCCACCGGCTCATCTAACGGCTTATGACAGGCTTCCTTCATGATCTGGTAAGCTTCTTTCATCCGGCTTATGGTCTCCTCCGGATCGGCACCGAACTCACTGGCTTCCCGTTTCCGCATCACCTCTGAAATCCGGCAGTGATTTTCCTCACACAATTTCAACAATTCACTTCCTGATATAAAGTCCATAAAAGCCTCCTAAACCTGTATAAGCATAACATCTTCTACTTTGGGGTGTTCCCGCAGCTTATCCAGCAATTCCTGTGGGATTTCCTCATCAGATTCCACCACAGAATAAGCAGTCGCCCCTTTTTGTTCCCGAAACAGGCGCATGAAAGCAATATTTACATTACGTTCACTTAAACTGGTGGCAATATAGGCCACCATGCCAGGATAGTCCAGGTGGCGTATAACCAGTGTGGAATATTCCCCGGTAAAGTCTACATCAATGCCGTTGATCCTGATAATTTTAACTTTACCGCCTCCTAGGGAGACACCGCGGACCGATATCGTTCCGCCCTTTTCTCCAGACACATGAATCTCTACTGTATTTGGATGAACTTCTGTTTCTTTTTCATCCACCTGGAAGGAATACTTTATCCCGCATTCATCAGCTAACTGGAAGGAATTTTTAATTCTTAAATCATAAGTCTCAAACCCCAGGATGCCGCCGAGAAGCGCACGGTCGGTTCCATGGCCTTTGTAGGTCTTTGCAAAAGAACCGTACAAAACAAACTCCACTTCGCGAATGGGTTCGTTGAACATTTTTTTAACCAGAAGAGCAATTGCCACAGCACCCGCAGTATGGGAACTGGATGGCCCTACCATATTAGGGCCGATTACCTCGAAAATACTGATAGACGGCATAATCAGCCTTCTCCTTTCGCAATTACCTTAACCGTTGTTATCTTTTTTAATATATTTGTGGTAATACAAATCAACCAGCGCACTGATCGCATTATCTCCGGATACGTTACATGCAGTTCCAAAGCTGTCCTGTGCAATATACATTGCCTGAAGAAGGCTGGCAATATCTCCTACTGCAGGGATTCCGACAATCGGGAAGAATGGAGTCGCCGTAAAAATAGAACCACCCGGAGCTCCCGGAGATGCAACTAAGGCAACTCCCAGCACACAGATAAAAGGGAACAGGGTAAGGAATCCATGAGGCATGCCGTAAATGAGCAGAGTTGCGGTCACACAACAGGTCATTGTGATCATGGAACCTGCCATATGAATGTTAGCGCAAAGCGGAACTACGAAGTTACGGATTTCTTCTGAAATACCATTGCTTTCCGCACACTTAATATTAACCGGAATGGTAGCCGCAGAAGACTGGGTACCAATCGCAGTCAGGTAGCCTGGTAACTGGTTCTTTAACATGGTAAACGGATTTCTTTTTGTCAATATACCTGCAAAGGTAAAGGCTGCAAGCAGATAGATTAAATGAAGCAGAATCACGATCACAAATACCTTCCAAAGCACTGACATAATCGCGAAGGTAGTTCCCTGATACGTCATCTTGGCAAAGGTTCCGCAGATATACAAAGGAAGAATTGGAATGATCACCCGGTTCAGTACCTTTGTAATGATCTCGGAAAATTCTTTGATTACATTATACAGGGCATCTCCGATTTCTTTGCCCCGCATGGTGCTGATGCATACCCCCAGAACAAAGGCCAATACAACAGCAGCCGTTGTTTCTAGTAACGGTGTGATGCCCAGGGTAAAATATCCGCTGATGGCCTTGTCACTTGCAGAAGCAACCTTCGCAACAACTTCTTCATTCACAAATGAAGGGAAAAACGTACTGGCTACCGCATAAGCTGCACTTCCTGCCAGCAATGTGGAAGCATAGGAAATCGCTGCGGTAAATGCCAGCAGCTTTCCGGCCCCCTGAGATAAGTCCGCAATTCCCATAGTAACAAAAGCCACTACCATAAGCGGGATGATAAACATTAAAAACTGTTTAAATAAATCTGATACTGTAATCAATATCGAAGTTACAAAACTGGGACAGTACATACCAATTAAAATACCAATGATAATTGCAATAATCAGCCTTGGTACCAGTCCCAGCTTCTTTCTCTTTTTACTTTCCTCCATATCAATACCTTCCTTTCATACAATAAAATAAATTTTATTGTATTCATTTATATGATGTAATTTATTTTATCATAGATACTTCTCAATTGCAATATTATTATGTTTTTTTGACAATTAGGCAAAAAAATCTGCAGGTTTTTTGTCACTTTTCACAAAAACCTGCAGAACTTTTCATTATCAACCCATTTCGCTGTATTAATGTTTATTCGTTCTTTTTTTCTGTAGTTACTCCCACATTACGAATGTGCATATATACGGTATTTTTAGATATTCCCAGATAGTCGGCTACCTTTACAACTGCATCTTTCATGGTAAAAACCCCCTGTTGATGCAGGGAATTAATGATTTCCTTATTTTTAAGAGACGGAAGTATCCCTTCATCTGCCAATACCGTTTTCCGGACCTCCTGGACTTTGCTGTAAATTAATTCATCCACATTTTTAGCAAAGGTTTCAGTTTTAACCAGTGAATGAGTAGATATTGCGGGGATATAGCTGGTCAGGATCTCAGAAAAGCCTGTATTCAAATAAAAATTGATACATAAAAGGCCGATAATTCGTTTTTCCTCCCCCCGCACCACAATGGTAGAGGATTTTAATGGTTCTCCTTTTTTGTTCTTGGTAAAATAGGAGATATAACTTTTCTCGCCATCCTTTTCAATTTCTTCCAGCATCTGAAGGGCCAGGTCCGTAATCGGCATTCCTTCCGTACGTCCTGTGTGGTGTCCATTGATGATCTTAATGACGGAATGTTCCGTATCCTCCAGACTATGAAGCACCATCTCATAGCCTCCCCCCAGATAATCAGCAAGCCCTTCCATCATGATCTTATAAGATTCCAGTATAATTCGGTCAATCAGTGTCAAGTGTACATTATAATCCTTCATTGTATTCATCCCCTACATTCATTTTTTTTAAGGAATCATGCATTATTTTTAGGAATTATAGCATGCTGTAAAATATTTTTCAATAAAAAGGCTGATTACTTAACAGTAATGTAATTTATTACATTAAAAAAGTCCAGACAATGCATGCCTGGACTTTTTTCTTTATTCTGGTTTTTTATTAATAAAGATGAGGAAAGAGGCGAAATCCCCTGATTCTCTAAAAAGGCGGCTTCTGTCAATGGGAATACCGGCGTACATAAGCTCGCTTCCATAGTATTCCCCGGTCTCTCCCGGCATGGAAACTTTATAAAGCATATCCTCGCATAGCCCCTGGAGCTTTAACCGTAGCCAGCCTGCATTGGCCGGATTCAAAACCTGATAATAAGCGGCGATTGCCTGTTCCAAATCTTCTGATACTGCCATCCATGCCGTATCATTTCCTTCAAACGGACTTTTTAACCGGTAAAACGTTCCCTGGTGTAAAAGTTTCCGGTACTTCTTATAGCATGCAATCTGCTGCTTTACCGTCTCTATTTCCTCGGGAGACAGATGATTCAAATCCAGTTCATATCCAAAAGCCCCGAAAATCGCTGCATTTCCCCTGGAGTCCAAGGGCGTTATTCTGTGAATCTGATGGTTGGGAACTGCAGAGACATGGGCTCCGATGCTGGATATGGGATAAACCATGGTAGTTCCGTACTGGATCTTTAACCGGTCCATGGCATCCGTATTGTCACTGCACCATGCCTGTGGAGCAAAGTACAGCATTCCAGGGTCAAACCTGGCCCCTCCGCTGGCGCATGATTCAAACAGGATCTCCGGGAAGTCCCTGGTGAGCCGGGTATATAAGTCATAGACTCCCAGGATAAATTTATGCATCACCATTCCCTGCCCGTCAGGCGAGGTTCCTCTGGAGTAGCATTCCGTCAGATACCGGTTCATGTCCCACTTGATATAGGTGATTCTTGCATTGGCAATAATATCCTTTAACATGCCGTAAACCGCATCAACAATTTCCTTTCTAGAAAAATCAAGGACATGTTGACTTCTGCTTGGCGTTTCATAGCGGCCGGGAGCGGACAGGATCCAGTCTGGATGGGCCTCGTAAAACCGGCTGTCTTTATTGACCATCTCCGGCTCGATCCACAAACCGAATTTTAAGCCCAGGGCTTCCACCTTCTCAGACAGTCCGGAAATCCCTTCCGGCAGTTTATTCCGGTTCACTTGCCAGTCTCCCAAGCCCCTGTGGTCATCACTTCGTTCGCCAAACCAGCCGTCATCAAGAACAAACAGCTCCACGCCCGTTTCCTTCGCCTTTTTGGCAATGGCGAGAATCTTTTCTTCGTTAAAATCCATATAGGTTGCTTCCCAGTTGTTTAAAAGTACCGGTCTTTCCCTGTCTCTCCAATAACCTCTCGCAAGCCGGGTCCTGTATAAACGGTGGAAGATCTGGCTCATAAAAGAAAGCCCCTGTTCCGAATAAACCATCACAAGCTCCGGAGTCTGGAAGGATTCCCCCGCTTTTAAAGGCCATTCAAAGGTGTCCGGATGGATTCCCATGAGCACCCGGGTGGTATCATGGGTGCAGACTTCCACCTGTCCTAAGAAGCTGCCGCTGTACACAAGGCTGAAGCCATATACCTGGCCGCTGTTCTCCGTAGTCTCTTTTCTTACAAGCGCCAGGAATGGGTTGTGCTCTGCGCTGCTGATCCCTCTCATGCTGTAGATGGACTGTATTCCCTGTTCCAGGGAACGCCTCTTCAAATACCGCTCCCTGGACCATGCCCCGGAAAGCTGAATCATCTCATAATCACTATCCGGCAGCTCAACAGCTCCGCTCATAGCCGTTAAGAGGACGATCTCCTCCTTGCCATGGTGGTCAAAACGGGCATGCCTTGTAAGGACCGGCATCTCTTCATAGATCGTATAGGAAAGAATCAGATCCGTATCCATCACATCATCATGAAGGGTGATCTCCAGAGTGGCAGCCTCCCTATCCTCTTCCACATAGGTGGCAGGAAGAGGCTCTATGGAGTGCTTCCCCTCAAAGATACGGTGGGAAGCATAAGTAAAGTTTGTGATCCTGCTGCCGTTCTCCTGCCTGACGATGCAGGCACCATACCGGTAATCCCCTGTTCCATAAGCAGAATATTCCTGCTTCGTATATTGGAGACATAAGCTGACCGGCTCCGGACAGCTTATAGCGGCATGGGCGCGCTCTCCTGTCTCAAGGAGATATGCATAGGACTCCCTGTCCGTAATACGTTTCCCATAGTACAGATTTCCCAGTTGGCCATTGGCCATGATCTGAATGATATAACTCATGGACTGGTTATACAGGTGGAACTGTTTCGCTTGTTCATGGTAAATGATAGACATAATTCATACTCCTTTTATAATTTTCCTCCGGATGTAGCAATTCCTTCTATAAACTGTTTCTGGAATATCAGATAAATGACAATCATGGGGATACAGGCCAGTAGGGATGCTGCCATAAGCTCCGGATAATTTGTTTCAAACTGTCCCTGCAGCTTTGCAAGGGCGGCAGACAGGGGCATGGTATTTTGCTCAGTGTTAACGACCAAAGGCCACATCAGCTCCTTAAATCCAAACAGCGCGGTAAAGATACCAAGAGCAACCATGGAGGATTTTGTAAGGGGGGCCATAACATATAGAAAGGTCTGGCCGATATTGCAGCCGTCAAGCCTGGCCGCCTCCTCTAAGGAAGAGGGAAGCCCCATATAAGCCTGCCTTAATAAAAAGGTTCCAAAGGCTGTCACGAGACCCGGAAAAAGCAGGCCAAAGGAGGTATTTAACATTCCCAGCTTACTCACCATTAAGTATTGAGGAATAATAAAGATCTGGGATGGCACCATCATCTGAAACAAAACCAGGGAAAAGGCCAGATTCTTTCCCTTAAAGTGAAGGCGTCCAAAAGCATATCCTGCCATGGTTGCAGTAAGCACCGCACAAATGACCCGTTCTACAATAAGCAGCAGCGTATTCCAGTACAGCCTTAAAAAGTTCATTTTGCTTATGATGGATAAAAATGCTTCCTTTCTCCATACCGTAGGAAAAATGATAAACGGATTCATCTGAGTTGCCTCCGATGTGCTTTTAAAGGCCGTTAAAAGCATCCACAAAAAGGGAACCAGCATAATGACAGACCCGATTGTAAGAATGAAGTAAACGATGGCTGATTTAATTTTTCTACTCTTATCCATAATTCTCCTCCCTAGCTGTAGTTCACCCATTTTTTCTGACAAATCATCTGAATCATTGTGATCAGAAGGATTACCATAAGAAGCAGCATGACAATGGAAGAGCCGTATCCCTTGTTTCCTTCTATAAACGAGTATTTATAGAAAAGGTACACCAGGGACTGGGTCTTTACCAGCGCCGGGTTGCTTTTTCCCATCATCATATAGATGCTGTCAAACACCTGCATGGCCCCTATGACTCTGGTCACTGTCACAAAAAACATGGTGGGTGATATTAAGGGCAATGTAATCGTAAAAAACTGGCTGATTCCGTTCGCTCCGTCAATCTGCGCCGCCTCATAATAGTCTCTGGGTATTTCCTGAAGGCCTGCAAAAAACAGTACCATATTATAACCGATCACAGACCAGATTCCTACAATGGCCACAGAGATAAATGCGATATTGGGATTAGAGATCCAGTTAACTCCGGAAAGTCCTATGCCGCGAAGCAGATGGTTAAGCAGTCCGAATTCCGAATTATAAAGCCATCTCCAAACCATAGCCACCGCTGCAGGAGCGGCTACCATTGGCAGGAAATAAATGGTTCTCCATATTGAGCGTCCCCGGATTTTCCCATTTAAAAAAACGGCTAACACAAGGGCAAGCGCAATGGAAAACGGTACCTCTACCACCGCATATTTACATGTGTTCCACAAAGCCTGCCATACAGTCCCATCACTAAAAAGCTTCCGGTAATTGTCAAAGCCAATAAATACATTGCCTTTGCCAAAAGCTCCTGTTTTGAAAAAGCTCTGATAAATGGTCTGAAAAATAGGGATGATGTTTAATATAATAAGCCCTGCCATGGTAGGCAGCAAAAACATCCACCCCCATAAAAATTCACTTCTCTCCCGCCTTGATACCTTTGACTTTCTGTTCATGCAGACCCTCCGTATTTCTTTGTCAAGCGGATATTCGCAATCCGCTTCACCACTTGATTCGGTTAAAAAGGGGGAGGCGCTTTAAAAGCCTGCCTCCCCAGCCCCTCCTATTCTTGTGCCAGCATGGCATTCATTTCCTGAGCAATGTCCTTGCAGACTTCCTCCACGCTCTTGGCTCCGGTCCATGCATCAATTAATTTTTCATGGCTCATATTGTTCCAGGCAACCGTTGATTTAGAGTATGGCCTGATGACCAGGTCACCCATCATATCTAAATATGCCTGGAGGTTAAAGCCCTGATATGCCTTTATCCAGTTATCCGTTGTCCCTGCATAGGCGGAAATAACGATTCCAAGGTCAGACTGCTTCTGCTGAGCTTCCTTTGATCCCATGTATTCGATCAGCTTCCATGCTTCTTCAGGCATGCCGGTATTGGCAGAAGCCGCCCAGCCCAGTCCATTGTAAATGGAGATCCTCTTTCCAGAGGCCGCATCTTTTGGAAGAACTGCGATGTCACAGTTTGCCTTTACGTAATCATTATTGCAAAGCTCCGGAAGCATCCAAGATCCAGCCGTAATCATAGCTACCTTGCCGGCTTCAAACAAAGCTTCCTCTGTATTCTCTGCCATCACTTCATATGGAGGCGCATATCCCTCTTTCATCAGGTCCGTGATAAAAGTTAAAGCCTTGATGGTTCCCGGCTGGTCAAAGCCGGAAGATTTTTTATCATCGCTGATTACATAACCGCCCATATCATAAACGATATTATTCCAGCCAGCCTGGTCATTGGTAGGCCTTAAGGCAAATCCATACTGGCTTCCATCTGCTTTGGTCAGCTTTTTTGCTGCTTCTGCATAATCATCCCAGGTCCAATCCTTGTCGGGATAAGGGATTCCTGCTTCATCAAACATAGTTTTGTTGTACCAGAGCGCGATGGTATCAATATCCTTTGGCACTGCATACTGCTTTGTACCTTCCCAATTATAGATCTGCACAATGTCCTTTGGGAATTTATCCATTTCCAGCTTCTTGCTTTCCTTGATCCGGTCCGTTAAGTCCAGGAGCATCTCATATTCGGAATACCTTGCGATCTCATTGGAATGCATCCAGAAAACATCGGGAAGAGATCCGCCGGTTGCTCCTGCCTCCAACATGGTCCAGTACTGCTCCCATGGGGTTACCTGAATCTGTGTTTTAATTCCTGTTTCATTTGTGAAGTCTTTCATGATCTCCGTAAGTCCCGGTTCCTGGTTCTTGTCCCAGATTGCAACCGTCAGAGTTCCCTGAGCAGACTCATTTCCTGACTCACTGGAGCTTTCCGCCGCCTGCTTTGTTTCTCCCGCACTCGCAGGAGCCGTTTCCTTCCCGGTCTTGCTTCCGCAACCAACCAGTGCTGCTGCCATAACCGCTGCCATTGCCGCTGTCAACCACCATTTACGTTTCATTTTGTTACCTCCCTTTGATTAGTCAGTTTATATAGTTAAGACTAAATTTAAAACCATTTTTTGTGTATTTTTATTTACCTAACCCTGATTATAAACTATTTTTTATCCATATTACATAGACTAATGTGATAGGTACATGGTGTTTTGTTATATTTACCAAACCTCTTCTCTCATCTTCTTCCGATACTGGAGCGGGGACTCCCCCTCTGCCTGCAGGAAACTTTTACAGAATACCGAAGCATCATGAAAGCCGCAGGATAAACCGGTTTCCGTTATGCTGAGACCCGTATCCTCCAACAGGCGCTTTGCTTCCATGATCCGGTAGGCCGTTAAATACTGCTTCGGAGAAATGCCCTTATATTTCATAAAAAGCCGGTACAGATAAGTCCTGTCGATCCCCACATATCTTGTCACATCTCCGATCTGAATGGGGTAGCTGTAATTATGGCGTATATATGTTTCCGCCCTGGACAGATAGCTCTGCTCATACTCTCCCACTTCCTTGCTGCGTTTTGGGAACCGGGAAAACAGCAGATAAAGATACCCTGCTGTCTCATCCATATTGTGTTCCCCGCTTTCAAAGACGGTCACCAGCCGGTCCATATAGTTTCGCCATTCCTCTCCGTGATCGAAATGGTACACATATTCATTTTCCTCCTGCCGGTAATCGCTTAACAGCCTCTCCGCTTCAGTCCCTGCAAAAGCTGCCCAGGCATATTCCCAGGGCTCATCCTTATCCGCCTGATAATAAGTGACCTCCTGGGGCTTTATTAAAAATGCATCTCCCTCCTTTAAGGCATATTCCTCGCCTCCTGTCCGGTAGATCCCCTTTCCCCTAAGTATCACATGCATCAGGTAATGCTTCCGGATCGCTGGTCCGAAAAAATGCCCTGACGTACACTGTTCACGACCGCAGTAATAAATGGTCAGCCCCCGTACCAATTGATTCATGTTTCACCCTCCATACAACAAAATGACAATTTTATGAAACAAACTTCCTATCTTTTTTTCTGCTGCAATTATACAATATCCTCATCAGACAGACAAGGAAAACAAGGAGGAAGGAACATGGTAAAAATAACTTTTATGGGGGCAGGGAGCACGATATTTGCAAGAAATGTCTTAGGCGACTGCATGTGCACTCCAATACTTCAGGACGCTGTGATCGCTCTTTACGATATTGATCAGGTGCGGCTTTCGGATTCAGAGCTTATTCTGAATGCAATCAACAAAAATGTGAATGAAGGACGGGCTGATATCAAAACTTATCTGGGAGTGGAAAACCGGAAGGAGGCCTTATCCGGTGCCACCTTTGTAGTGAACGCCATTCAGGTGGGCGGTTATGATCCCTGTACAATTACAGACTTTGAAATCCCTAAAAAATACGGCTTAAAACAAACCATTGCGGATACCCTGGGAATCGGCGGAATTATGCGGGGCTTAAGGACCATTCCTGTCATGGAGGATTTTGCCAGAGACATGGAAGAGGTTTGTCCTGAGGCCTACTTCTTAAATTATACCAATCCCATGGCTATCTTAACTGGTTACATGCAGCGTTACACTTCCATTAAAACCATTGGTTTATGCCATAGCGTCCAGGTATGCTCAGAAACCTTATTAAAGGGACTTGATATGGAGGATAAGCTGGAAGGGCGAACAGAATTAATTGCTGGAATTAACCATATGGCCTGGCTCTTAAAGCTCCATGACAGAGATGGAAACGACCTTTACCCCATGATCCGTCAGAAGGCCTCCTGGAAAAACCAGACAGAAAAACATAAGGATATGGTACGTTTTGAATACATCAACCAGTTAGACTATTACTGTACGGAATCCAGTGAACACAATGCAGAATACAATCCGTTGTTCATAAAATCCAAATACCCGGAAATGATCGAAGAATTCCAGATCCCCTTAGATGAATACCCACGGCGCTGCATCAAGCAGATCAATGAGTGGGAAGAAGAAAAGAACTCTATTCTTAACAACGGACAGATCACCCATGAACGTTCCCATGAATACGCCTCCTATATTATGGAAGCTATTCTGACCAATAAGCCTTACAAGATCGGGGCAAGTGTCTTAAACCGGGGGCTTATTGATAACCTCCCTGCCGACGCCTGCGTAGAAGTTCCCTGTCTGGTAGACGGAAGCGGAATCACTCCCTGCCATGTAGGCCCCCTTCCCACCCAGCTTGCGGCCATGAACATGACAAACATAAATCCTCAGCTTCTTACCATAGAAGCCGCCCGTAACAGGGATAAAAAAACCATTTACCAGGCAGCCATGCTGGATCCTCATACTGCTGCCGAGCTTAACATAAAAGATATCCGTGCCATGGTGGATGAACTCATTGCAGCCCATGGGGATTACATGAAAATGTACCAGTAAAAGAAACTCCCAGGAATCATTATTTACAAGTTGCCTATAATGCCTGTATACTTGACCCTATCAAACATCCTAATAAAAGCGGATCGTCTGACAGGGTCTTTCACCATTTTGAGGGGGTATATCTTTGAGCGAAAAACAAACGACTTATAAAAATGTTGCCGGGTTCCGCTGCTTAAGGAACATTAAACGGCAGACCAATGATCTGTTCCTGGTCCACTGCGGAATCCAACAGTGTCCTCCGGGATACACCTACGATCACAAGATTCCAAATGAATATCACCTTCACTTTGTGCTGGGCGGCGCAGGCTCTCTGGAAATTAATGAGAAACGGTATGATATAAAAACCGATGACATCTTTCTCATTCCCAAGGGACATCCCGTTCTTTACAATGCGGATCTTAAAAATCCCTGGGAGTACATGTGGATTACCTTTGACGGAGAGATGGCAGAGGCTTATTTAAGCTATGCGGGCATATCCCCGCAGCTCCCTGCCATCCATTCACAGATTCCCAATCAGCTTTATCTTCCCATGATACACAAAATACTGGATACCAGCGAACTGACCTTTGCCAATGAAATCAAGCGGGTGGGATACCTATACGAAATATTGTCCACCCTGATCGAAATGCAGAATACCATAAGAACCATTAAGAAGAACCAGTACGACTATTCCATCGATACTTATGTAGATTATGCCCTTCAGTATATTAAGCTGAACTACGACAGCATCAAGGTCCAGGACATCGCAGACTACATCGGGATCAACCGTTCCTATTTGACTACAATATTCAAAAAGCAGCTTCACGTTTCCCCTCAGGAATACTTAATGAGGTACCGGCTTAACATTGCCGCCAATCAGCTTGCCACCACATCCTTATCCATTCAGGAAATTGCCACAGACATCGGATATCATAACCCTTTAACCTTTTCCAAGATCTTTAAGCAGGAATTCGGCGTCAGCCCGAAGCATTACAGGGAAGAAAAACGGCAGTCATAAGAAACCCGCCGGCTCGCTGCCCTCACAAAAAACAGGAGGCTGGTCCTTAAGGACTGCCTCCTGTCATATAGTAATATATTCTATACTTCTGCTAATACTTCGTTAATCTGGGAAACCAGTACATCACAGTCTATTCCATGAACCTGGCAGGCTTCTTCCAGGGACTCACCCTGAGATGCCGGACAGCCGAGGCAATGCATACCTGCACGCATTAACATAGGTGCAATGTTCTCGTCCATTTCAAGCAAAGCGCCTATTAACATATCCTTCTGGATCTGCATCTTGTATTCCTCCTTAAAAAATTGTACTTACTGTCTTTATAATATAATACTTTTCTTCCTTATTAGCAAGGACTAAATTCCTTTTTTTCCTTCCGACTTCTTTTTGACAAATTTTTCTCAACAAGTAGTCTTGACATTGTATACAGTATTCATATATAATGTATTCATACAAAGGTTGTATGAATTATAATCTTTGACGGCACTCATTTATAATTGACACTTATACAGCAGATTTTACGGAGGAACAATACTATGAGAACAGAATGGAGAGCTTTCACGGGCGGTGTTTGGGAACGGGAGATCAACGTCAGGGACTTTATACAGAAAAATTACACTCCTTATGACGGCGATGATTCCTTTCTTGCCGGACCTACCACAGCAACAAACGCTCTTTGGGCGCAGGTTATGGATTTATCCAAACAGGAGCGGGAGGCCGGCGGCGTGCTGGATATGGATACTAAGAACATTTCCACCATCACTTCCCACGGACCGGGATATTTAGATAAAGACAAAGAAACAATTGTAGGCTTTCAGACTGATAAGCCTTTTAAGCGTTCCTTACAGCCTTACGGCGGTATCCGTATGGCAGAGAAGGCATGCGCGGATAATGGTTATACCATTGATCCTGAAGTTAAGAAATTTTTTACGATTCACAGAAAGACACACAATGCAGGTGTTTTTGATGCTTATACCCAGGAAATGCGTGATTGCCGTTCCAACCACATCATCACAGGCCTTCCGGATGCCTATGGCCGCGGCCGTATCATCGGGGATTACCGCCGAGTGGCCCTTTACGGCATTGACCGCCTGATCGCAGACAAGGAAGAGCAGAAGGATACAACACGTACCACCATGTACTCTGACGTGATCCGGGAAAGAGAAGAGCTTTCTGAGCAGATCCGCTCCCTTAAGGAATTAAAGGAGCTGGGAAGCATCTATGGCTTTGATATTTCAAAACCGGCCGCCAACGTAGAAGAGGCGATCCAGTGGCTGTACTTTGCCTACCTTGCCGCTGTCAAGGAACAAAACGGAGCAGCCATGTCCTTAGGCCGCACCTCCACCTTTATTGATGTTTATGCACAGAGAGATTTAGAAGATGGAACCTTTACCGAGGAGCAGATTCAGGAGTTTGTGGATCATTTCATCATGAAGCTTCGTCTGGTAAAATTCGCCCGTACTCCGGAATACAATGAGCTGTTCTCCGGCGATCCTACCTGGGTAACAGAATCCATCGGTGGAGTCGGCATCGACGGACGCCATCTGGTGACCAAGACTTCCTTCCGCTACCTCCACACCCTTACGAATCTGGGAACAGCTCCTGAGCCAAACTTAACCGTGCTCTGGTCTACAAAGCTTCCGGAAAACTTTAAGCGCTTCTGCGCCAGGACCTCCATTGAATCCTCTTCCATTCAGTATGAGAACGATGACCTGATGAGAGTGACACATGGAGATGATTATGCCATTGCCTGCTGCGTATCTTCCATGAGAGTTGGTAAGGAAATGCAGAACTTTGGCGCAAGGGCCAATCTTGCAAAATGCCTGTTATATGCTATTAACGGGGGCATTGATGAAGTCACCAAAAAACAGGTCGGACCCAAATACCGCCCCATCACTTCCGAGTACCTGGATTATGAAGAGGTTATGGCTGCCTATAAGGATATGATGAACTGGCTTGCAAGGGTTTATGTAAACACATTAAACGTCATTCACTATATGCATGACAAATACAGCTATGAGCGTATTCAGATGGCTCTTCACGATAAAAAGGTAACCCGTTGGTTCGCAACCGGTATTGCTGGACTTTCCGTAGTGGCTGACTCCTTATCCGCCATCAAATATGCCAAGGTTAAAACCGTACGGGATGAAAACGGAATCGTAACCGATTATATCGTAGAAGGAGACTTCCCCAAATACGGCAATAACGATGACCGGGTAGACATGATTGCAAACGAACTGGTTCACACCTTTATGAACTATGTAAAAGGAAACCACACTTACCGCGGCGGTATTCCAACCACCTCAATCTTGACAATCACTTCCAACGTAGTATATGGTAAGAATACAGGAGCAACTCCTGACGGTCGTAAGAAGGGTGAAGCCTTTGCGCCTGGTGCAAACCCAATGCACCTTAGAGATACTCACGGTGCTGTCGCTTCTCTGGCATCGGTTGCAAAGCTTCCGTTTAGAGATGCCCAGGATGGGATCTCCAATACATTCTCTATCGTACCGGGAGCCCTTGGCAAAGAAGATCAGATCTTCACAGGAGATTTAGAGGTGGATTTAGAGCTGTCTCTTAGCGAAGACCAGAAATAAGGAGTGGTTATTATGGCAGATCCAAAGGAGAAACAGATTGACGATATCGTCTCCATGCTTGACCAGTTCATGGCTGGAAACGGCGGACATATGAACATCCGCGTATCAGAAGACGGTACTGTAAGTACCGATGAAACAATGGCTAAATCAGTTACTACCACAAACTCCACGGATTGTGCAGACGGAAATTCCGCCTGCAGAGTGCCCACTTTATTCCAGGCCTTGGATACAGAAGATGAAGACCCGGAAAGCAACCGGCTGTTTATGGAAGACACTTATTAAATACAATAGGAGGATTATAAAATGGCAAATATCAGCGAATCTCAAATCAATAACCTTGTTAATTTATTAGATGGCTATGTAGAAGAAGGCGGACATCACTTAAATGTTAATGTCTTCACCCGTGATACCTTATTAGACGCACAGAAGCATCCGGAAAGTTATCCCCAGCTTACCGTACGCGTATCCGGTTATGCGGTGAATTTTATCAAGCTGACAAAGGAACAGCAGGATGAGGTAATCTCCCGTACGTTCCACAACAATATGTAATAAGCAAAGAAGGCGATCTGTATGACAGGATATATCCATTCCATTGAAAGCTTCGGTACCGTTGACGGGCCGGGTGTGCGTATGGTGATTTTTTTACAAGGCTGTCCCATGCGCTGCCAATATTGCCATAATCCGGACACCTGGAAGATGGCAGGCGGCACGCCAATGACGGTAGAAGAACTATTAAAGCAGTATGAATCGTCCCGGAATTTTTACCGGGGCGGAGGCATCACGGCCACCGGCGGAGAGCCTCTTATGCAGCTGGATTTTGTGACTGAGCTTTTTGAAGCTGCAGGAAAGAAGAACATCCATACCTGCCTGGATACTTCAGGTGTCACGTTTCATAGGAATGACCCGGATTACAGGAAGAAAATAGACCGGCTTCTGGACTCTACCGATCTTGTCATGCTGGATATCAAGCACATTGTTGATACAAAGCACAAAACACTTACAGGTCATTCCAATGAAAACATTCTGGATTTTGCCCAGTATTTAAGTGACCGGGATATCCCGGTGTGGATCCGTCATGTGGCAGTGCCGCAGATCACGGATGAGACCCCTGATCTATACAGGCTGGGGCGTTTTATCGGCGGGCTTAAGAATGTGAAGGCCCTTGATGTCCTGCCTTATCATGACATGGGAAAGGTAAAATACGAGAGCATGGGTATGGAATATCCCTTAAAGGATATTCCCCCCATGTCAAAGGATGGTGCCATTGCCGCCAAGAAGATAATCTTAAGCGGAATCAGGGATGTCCGCACAGGAGTCCCTGATCGGTATTGCTCCCAAAATTAAACAATAATTGTACCATTTACTACTTGAATATTTCTGATTTATAGTATAAAATATAGAAAAATCTATATAATATAAGGAGGTAATTTATCATGGCACGAGTTATTAGTGACGCTTGCGTTAGCTGCGGAAGCTGTGAAGGTGAATGCCCAGTAAGCGCTATTAGCCAGGGTGATTCTCAGTTTGTTATTGATGCTGATGCATGTATCGATTGTGGCGCTTGTGAGGGCGTATGTCCAACAGGAGCTATTTCTGAAGCATAATTATGATACATAAATGCCTCTTCCGAAAGGAAGAGGCATTTTGTTATATCAACACGTTCTTTATATCTGCATACGAATGAATTAACCGGATAAAGGAAAGGACATTTCTAATATGAGAAAACCACTGATCGGCCTGACCCCCGCCTACGATATTGAAAGCGGTGATGTTAAGGCACGTCCTACTTATATGCGGGCATTAAAAGCTGCGGGAGCGATCCCAGTCGTAATGCCCTTAGATGCCTCAGAAGAAGATTTAAAGCAGCTATCAAAGGATATGGACGGATTTCTGTTCACAGGCGGTCCTGATGTGCACCCCTTTCTATTTGGGGAAGAAACACAGGCCCACTGCGGCAATGTGTCCACAGCCAGGGACCAGATGGAGATTTCCCTGCTTCCTATGATTATGGAGCTTCGGAAACCGATCCTTGGAATCTGCCGGGGAATCCAGGTTCTAAACATCGCTCTTGGAGGAAACATCTGGCAGGATATCCCCTCCCAGGTAACACGTGATTTTCCTCTGGCCCATTCCCAGCCATTTAGTTATGATATGCCGTGCCATACGGTTGCTTTAACCGAGGGCAGCCTCCTTGCCCGGATATCAGAAAGCTCTTCGATAAAGGTCAACAGCATGCACCATCAGGCCGTCAGGGATCTTGCTCCCGGACTTATTGCTTCAGCCTACTCCCCAGACCATTTGATCGAGGCACTGGAAATGACAGACTATCCCTTTTTTATCGGGGTTCAATGGCATCCGGAATATTTATGGGAAAAGAATGGAGAGGCGTTCCGACTGTTTCAGACTTTTGTAAATGCTTGTAAAGAATAATAACCTGTATGCATAAAAAATCCGCAGTTTCCACTTTCACCGGCAGCTGCGGATTTCCTTGACAGAGCCTGTTTGATTGCTCTATTTATCTGAAAGTAGTGTGGTTTTATAACTTTTTTCCATTTCGCCCGAACTTTTTTTTTCGATTGAAAAATGGAATCTTGGAAGCAGCAGCTTCTGCACGCCCTTTGTTGTCCTTTTGATACGAACGCATAAGCTCGTCCAGCTGTTTGAACCGCTCCTCTTCCTTTTCTTCTTTTAAATTCAATAAATATTCCATTTCCTTAATGACTTTGTCATTGACCAAGCAGCTGACATCCTGGCTTAACTGCTCATTATTTACCTCTAAAGCCCGTCCAATGATATGGTTCATGATCTCCTGAAACTGCTCCATTTTATCCTGGGCAATGGAAATCTGCGCCGTGTTATGTACATCCAGGCCTGTCCCATCCTCAGTGCCAGATATTGCACTCTCTTTTAATTCCTGAGCTACCTGTCCTTCCAGTAACTCATCTGGTATGACGGGGTCTCTGCCCTCCTCGATAACCTTGTCAAGCGCTGTCTTAATGGCCTTTAACTGATACCCCTTGTCCTTTAAGTCCTTGATCTGCTTGAATAAACGGATGTGTGCTTCAGTGTAATACCGGTGCCCCATCTCATTTCTGGGAATCTTTAACTCCAGCTCGTCCTCCCAGTATCTAAGGACATGAGACTCCACATCGACCTTCTTCGATGCATCCGATATTAAGTAATGTATCTCAGCCATAGCTATATCCTCTCCTTTGGTTCGTTAAGTTTTCATAACCTTACTATTTATATCATATGCGGACTTCGGATGGATTATGAATGGGAATTGGAAGTTTTTTGAGGGATTTGAGAAAATTTTTAGAAGATGGGGGAGTAAATAGGTGGGGGAAAAAGAGAAATGGCGGGAGCGCAGGAGCCATCTGGGAGAAGGGGGGAATTTAGCGGGGCCGCAGGAGCCATCTGGGAGAAGGGATTCGAACCTCGAATCCCTTCTCCCAGATGGGGGGCGTTCGCCCCATAGAAAAAGAGAGTCCCCTGGTCCCGGAAAAACAAGAAAACTTGCTTTTCCAGGACCAGGGGACTCTCTTTTTCTATCCTGCTCATTGCTTGGCCATGTTTGCAAACTTCGTATATTCAGGTCTCCAGACCAGATTAATCGTTCCAATCGGACCGTTTCTCTGTTTTGCAATTATTACTTCCGCAATATTAGGCATATCCGTATCTTTATTATAATAATCATCACGGTATAAGAACATAACCACGTCGGCATCCTGCTCGATGGCTCCGGACTCTCGGAGGTCGGATAGCATGGGGCGGTGGTCAGGTCTTGTTTCGCACGCACGGCTTAGCTGGGATAAGGCGATTACAGGGGCGTTCATCTCTCTTGCCAGGGCTTTTAGGGATCTGGAAATTTCTGAGATCTCCTGCTGGCGGTTGTCGCCGCCTTTTCCGCTTCCGCTCATCAACTGAAGGTAGTCGATGATGACTACGCTAAGACCGTATTCCAGCTTCATCTTACGGCATTTGGAACGCAGTTCTCCAATTGAGATTCCTGGGGTATCGTCTATGATCAGCTTGGAATTGCCGATAACTCCGATTCCCTCTACCACGGCATCCCAGTCGGAATCGGATAAGGTTCCGGTTCTGAGCTTCTGGGAATCTACATTGGATTCCATGGCCAGCATACGGTTTACCAGCTGTTCCTTGGACATCTCCAGGCTGAATACCATACAGGGCAGGCCTTTTTTTACAGCGATATGGTCTACCAGGTTCAGCACAAATGCCGTCTTTCCCATGGAAGGACGGGCAGCGATTAGGACGAAATCGGAAGGCTGCAGACCAGAGGTCTTATAATCCAAGTCAATAAAGCCTGTGGGGATTCCGGTTACAGTTCCCTGGTTTTTGGAAGCCTCTTCGATTTTTTCCAGAACATTCATGGCAACCTGGCGGATGGGTACGAAATCTCCGGAGCTGCGGTTCTGAAGCAGATCAAATATGGTCTTTTCCGTGACAGCCATAATGGTTTCTAAGGGTTCCTTTCCTGCGTAGCAGGTGTTGGCAATTTCTTCATTTGCCTTAATAAGCCGCCTTAGAACCGCTTTATCACGGACAATATTTGCATAGGACTTTATATTGGCGGATGTAGGGACTGTGGTGATGATATCCCTGACAAAATCAAGACTCGAAACTTCGGGAGGAACATCCTTTACCTTTAAACGGTTTTGAAGAGTCACCAAATCCACCGGTAAGTTCTCATTAAAAAGCTCCAGCATGGCCTCAAACATGATGCCATACTGGTGCTGGTAAAAATCTCCTGCTGTAACGATCTCGGAAGCCGTGATGATTGCATCCCGGTCCATCAGCATGGAACCGATGACAGATTGCTCTGCCTCTATGCTGTGAGGGAGTACCCGTTTGATCAGGGCATCATCCATGTTCATGCCTCCTAGCTTTCCACTACCTTAACATTCAGTTTCGCAGTTACATCTTTATGAAGCTTGATTGGAACCTCATGGGAACCAAAGGTCTTAAGTGGTTCAGGAAGAATCAGCTTCTTTTTATCAATATCATATCCCAGCTGGCTCTTAATGGCAGCGGAAATTTCCTTTCCTGATACGGAGCCAAAGGCTCTTCCGCCCTCTCCTGCACGAATGGATAAGGTGATAGCTGCTTCTGAAAGCTTGGCTCCAAGCTCCTTTGCTGCCTCCAGCTGTTCCGCTGCGATTCTGGCCTCATTAGCCTTCTGAAGCTTTAAGTCATTTAAATTCTTTGTCGTTGCCTCAATTCCCAGCTTTTTAGGGAGAATGAAATTTCTTGCATATCCGTCGTTAACCTTAACGATCTGTCCCTTCTTGCCCAATGCCTTTACGTCTTCTAATAATACAACTTCCATTATGATATGTCTCCCTTCTCTAACATCTCTTTAATAACCGCTTTTACGCGGATTTTGGCTTCTTCAATGCTGGCTCCTGCAAGCTGTGCGCCTGCGATGGTACGGTGTCCGCCGCCGCCCAGTTTTTCCATCATGACCTGTACATTGACTTCATCAATGGAACGGGCGCTTATATACACCGCATGATTATAATCCGTCATTACAATGGAGGCCTTGATCCCGGCTATGTCAAGCAGCTCATTGGCTGCCTGAGCTCCCACAACCGTAGGGCTTCCGATTCCTTCCGAGGAACATACGCTGATGGCAAAGCAGCCTTCGAAAATCTCTGCCTCCCGGACAGCCTCTGCCTTTGCCTTGTAATCTTCCAGGTCATCGCGGAACATCTTCCGCACACGGACCACATCCGCGCCGTTTCTTCTTAAGAAAGCTGCTGCTTCAAAGGTCCTTACCCCCGTCTGATTGGTAAAATTATTGGTATCAATGACGATTCCTGCATACAGGGCATCTGCTTCCGCCGATTTGATCTTAATTCCGTCTGCAATGTATTGCAGCACCTCCGCTACCATCTCACAGGAGGAGGAAGCATACGGCTCTACATAGGACAGGACTGCATTGTCAATGATCTCACTGCTCTGCCTGTGATGGTCCAGGACCACGATAGTCTTTACAAGACGCAAAAGCTCCGGGGCATCGGTGATACTGGGACGGTTTACATCCACCACCACCAAAAGAGTATTGCCATCTACAAGCTCTGCTGCCTTGGATCCGGT
This sequence comes from Lacrimispora sphenoides, assembly GCF_900105215.1. NCBI lineage: Bacteria > Bacillati > Bacillota > Clostridia > Lachnospirales > Lachnospiraceae > Lacrimispora > Lacrimispora sphenoides. The sequence continues at coordinate 1,008,671 of NZ_FOIP01000001.1, forward strand.
CAGGAACAAATCCTCCGGGTAATCGGGATTCCCCACAAAACGATCAAGAATCGGGCGTACCGAGGTCGTCACTTCATTAATAATGATATGGGCCTTCTTATCCATGGCCGTGGCAATGCGGTATATTCCGACTGCAGCGCCAAAGGCATCAATATCCGTTAAACGGTGCCCCATAATAAGCAGCCGGTCCTTTGTTTCCATCAGCTCTCTGAGAGCGTGAGCCTTTACACGGGCCTTTACGCGGGTAGTCTTCTCTACCTGCTGGGCCTTGCCTCCAAAATACTGGATCCGTTCGCCATCTTTTATCACCGCCTGGTCACCGCCCCGTCCAAGGGCCATATCAATAGCGATTCTTGCGAACTCGTAATTTCTGGAATAGCTATCCCCGTTCATACCAAGGCCAATGCTCAAGGTCACGGCCATCTCATTGCCGATATTGACGGTTTTCACTTCCTCCAGAATGGAAAAACGGTTTTCTTTCAGCTCAGTAATATAGGACTGTTTTATGGAAATAAAATATTTATCTTTCTCCAGCTTCTTAACGATTCCGTTCATATTGGAAATGTACTTAGTGATCTTCCGGTCAATGAGGGCAGTAAGCAGAGAACGGCGTACTTCTTCCACACTCTCTAACGCCTCATCATAATTATCCAGATAAATAAGACCGGCCACCATTTTCTGATCATCTACCATCTGTTTATAGGAGAGAATCTCCGTTTCATCAAAAAGATAGACTGCCACGAGCATCTGTCCGGCAGCCTCCACTCCAACGGTTGAAATAATCGCTTCCGGTGAATCTTTCATAAAGACAGGTTTTAAGCGGATCTGGTATTTCCTTTCATTGCGTGCGGCATGCAAAACGGCCATTCCATCGTTAAGCTTTAACACTTCCTTCGTAATCTCCGGAAAAATAGTCATGAGGTTCTTTTTTGTGACTTTTAGAGGCTTTTCTTCCCCCAGCACCTCTGAAAACGCTGTATTCCCCCAGAGAATCCTTCCGTCTACATCCGCCATTGCATACGGAAGTTCCAGATCAGTAAGAAGCTGCTTCTGCATCCAAGAATATTCCGCAGAAAATTCCACAAGGCCGCTCATCAGAAGTCTCCTTCTGTAAGTATAAAGCCAGACTGCTATACCAACATACAAAAGCGTAAAAACTGCCATTATAATGCCCGCCTTTGTACTGGCAGCGCCGATCACCGTATTGGCGGCGATCAACAGTGCGCTTAAATAAAGAGGCCACTGCATATACGTCCTTAGCTGTCCCTTTATTTTGAACTTTTCTTTCATATCTTTCTCCTTATGGAAAAAAGGGTTCTCTTTTTCACTGTCTTAACATTATATCATAGTCATCTGGGTTCGTCCATTAAATTACAAAAAGTAAGGAAATACAAGGCTTTCCGTAGATTTGAAATGATTTTTTAAGGGTTTTTGCGTTACAGAAAACGCAAAAACCCCTTTTGACTGTTTAACCATTATATCCAGACTTATCCTGCCATGTGAAGGCAAAAATCACAGCCTGCTATGTTCTACGTACTTTATACGACTACTCTTTTATTCATTTTATATTGATCAATCATTTTAATAATCTGCGTTTTTGTATAAGGCTTTATAATAAAGCCAAAAGCACGTATCTTCCAGGCTTCCAGCGAAAAGCCGGGAATGCCGGAAAGAAGCACTACCTCCGGTGGGTCCGGAAGTTCATACAGCTTAGCTGCGAGAGTAATTCCGCTGATGTCCGGCATGACCACATCCGAAAACACCATATCTATCGGATTTTCTCTCACATATTGCATGGCTGTAATGGCTTCATTGAAGCTTCCGCACAGCTCAATTCCGTCTATTTCTTTTAAAATACGAGTCAGTTTGATTAATAATTCCTCTGAGTTATCCACTACTACAACTCTGATGTTCATAATTCCTCCATGGTTTTATCTCTTTTTCATTGAATGTAATTATACTATTATACTTAAAAATGAATATTCTTTCAACGGGGACAATATAAATTATGACCTTTGCGTTGGTTTTTGATACCTTGACAAGGCTTTTCGACATGAGTAAATGTATATTTTGGCAAAATAACTGCCCTGCCTCTCATTTATCAGAAGCAAGGCAGATAGAAGGATCTTCCTTATTTGACCGCGTCAACTCCTCTCTCTCCGGTGCGGATTCTGATGGCATCTTGTACATCGGAAATAAATATTTTCCCATCGCCAAATTCTCCGGTATAAGCCCTGTCTGCGATACAGGCGACAACAGCCTCCGCCTGTTCATCCGGCACTACCGTCTCGATTTTGATTTTTGTGAGAAAGTTGTAATCCACTTCAACGCCCCGGACAAACTCCATCCAGCCCTTCTGGTTTCCGAAGCCCATGACCTGCATGACACTTAAGCCATTTAAGTTCAGCTTATCTATGACTTCCTTAATTTCCTCCAGTTTCTCCGGACGGATATATGCTTCTATTTTTTTCATATGGCGGCCCTCCTTTCTCTTAATCCATTCCGTTAAATGCGGGATAAGCGTTTTCTCCATGCTCCGAGATATCAAGTCCGAGAGCTTCCTCTTTCTTTGAAACCTTAATCCCTTTCGCAACAAGTGAAGTGATCCTCGCAGCGATCAGAGTTCCTATGACGGCAATCACAATGGTGATCCCAATGGCCGCCAACTGGCGGAGGAAAAGAGCGGCTTCACCAAATGCAAGGCCGTTCCAGGCCGCCGCCGGATTAATGCTGGTTTTCCCAAATATTCCGGTGGCAATCCCGCCCCAGATACCACCGATCCCGTGACATCCGAATACATCTAAGGCATCATCATAGCCAAATCTGCACTTCACATAATCGATAAAAAAATAACAAATAGGGCTGACAAGTCCTCCGATCAAGATTGCCGCCCAGACCGGTACAAAGCCGGCGCCGGGAGTTATGGCCACCAGGCCGATGACCAGACCGGTGGAAGCACCCACAAGGGTTGGCTTTCCGTTCTTTATAACCTCCACCAGTACCCAGGAAAGGAGGGCAGAGGCCGCTGCAGTGTTGGTCGTCATAAATGCGTGGGCAGCCAGCTCATTTGCCTCCAGGGCACTGCCTCCGTTAAAACCAAACCAGCCAAACCAGAGCAGGGAAGCACCCAGAAAAACGAAGGGGATATTGTGAGGATGGTATGGCGCTTTTCCTAAGTTCTTTCGTTTTCCAAGGAGAATGGAAAGTACCAGCGCACTGACGCCGGAGCTGATATGTACTACATTTCCTCCTGCAAAATCAACAGAACCGATCTGGAATAAATAGCCTCCTCCCCATACCATATGAGCCAGGGGATAATAAACGATCAATGACCAAAGCACCATAAAAAGAACGAGGGAAGCAAACTTCATCCGCTCCGCAATGGCTCCCGTGATCAACGCCGGGGCGATGATGGCAAACATCATCTGAAATATGGCAAAGGCCAAGGTGTTGGGATAAGGCAGAGTTGTGTCCGTAAAGGTGTTGAAATTGAGGCCGGCCCATCTTAAATCACCGATGACTCCTCCTAGGTCACCGCTGAAAGACAGGGAAAAACCGACCAAAACCCACATAACAGATCCGACTCCCATGATGATGGCTGATGACATCATCATATTAATAACATTTTTGCGTTTTACCAGACCTCCGTAAAAAAATGCCAGCCCCGGCGTCATAATAAAAACCAGGGCCGAGCTGATCAAAAGCCAGGCCAAATCTCCATGATCCATAATTGCAGCTCCTCCTTTTAGATTCAAAAAAATGAAGCCATAACTCGTTGTGCCAATGCACAATGTTATGGCTTCGTTGCCTTGAAGTTTTCTGCCGTCTCCGGTATAGGGCTAGACTAAAGCAAGAGCAGTTCTTTGTCAAGAAATTTCCGAAGAACGGCCGGATAAACTTATTTTTTAAATTTACTGGTTTAAAAAATGAATTTAATTCTTTCATTTTCATTGATTTTAAGGACCTGGGATTGCTATTATAGCAGAACCAGTCCGCCGTTATTAACAATCTCCACCACAGAATGCTTACGCAAATACTCAAGAGCCATCTGCGGAACCTCTGTTCCAATGCGTTTTATAACCCGGCATTCCCTGTATACCTCATAACCTCCCGTACCGCTGGCCCGGTAATCGCTCATGCAAAGGCTTAAGGTGCGGCCTGCAAGAGGTCCTCCTTTATACAGGATCTTCTTCACCCGGTTTCCCACTGACTCTTTTAAGTCTAATTCAAAGGTGATCCCAGAAAAATAATCATAATTATAATGCTCCACTTTAGGCTTTAAGAACACGTCTGATATCTCAATATTCCCATCTTTTAAAGTAAAATATTCAGCGCAGCGCTCCAACGCCTTTTTAAGAAACTCTTCCTTTACCTCAAGGACCACAAGGGTATTGGAAAACGGATAAACCCGCACCAGATCCCGCATCGTCACATGATCCGGCAGGCTGATGGGCGAATTTCCCAGGCCAACGCAGGAGATATCCGCTCCCGTATAGCTAAGCTGGACATGATTAAAAAAATCTGCGATGGGCGACCCATAGAGGGCCATATCAAGCTTGCTCTTTTCCGGAACCGGCTCCTTTAAGCGTCCGATGTCCACATCCAGCCATTCCTGTACCGCTTCCTCCAGAGGAAGCAGAGACTCGTAAGGCTCTTTCCCATGAACCTCCCCGGCAGGGCATATGGAAGATTTCACCGAAACCTTCCCGTTATCAAGCCTGATATCCAGGCAGGCATACTGTGCGGCATTAGGAGCCAGCTGCAGGGTATGGGTTCCGAATAGATCTCTTCCAGGAACTGACATGTGCTGGTGGGCAGTCAAAAGGATGTCGTAATCCAGCTCCTTTAATATGCGGCAGCCCACATTTTCTCCTGATGTACTTAAAACCATTCCATTGTCAAGATCACATTCATAGCCGCCGTGATAGATGCAAACGGTGACATCTGCCTGGCTTTTTAAATTTTGCAGCTCTTTTGCCGCCGCTTCAAACGCGTCCGTAATGTGGATCTTCTCTAAATGCTCCGGCTGCTCCCACACGTTAACATAATCCGTCACAACACCGGTCACTCCCAGGCGAAGCCCGTTTTCCAGCGTAAAGATATGGCTCCTCGTTATCTGTGCCTTTCCTTCTAAGTCTCTGGCATTGGCACAGAGACAGATTCCTTTAAGTGCCCGAACGTATTCAGAAAGACACTCATAGCCAAAATTAAAATCATGGTTTCCCGGAACAACGGCATCGTAACCTGCCTCATTGTATACCCTTGCTATTGGGTTTATTCCAGGGACAGCTTCCTTCCGGGAAGTGATATAAGTGGCAAAGGGCGCCCCCTGCAGTGTATCCCCTCCGTCAAATACAAGAGTATTTCCATCTTTTTGAAAGTTGGAGATACAGTTTAAAAGTCCCATGGGCCGTTCTTCTCTGTCCCCGTAAGAGGTTGGGAACAGGTATCCGTGCACATCCGAGGTGTAATAAATTCTTGCCTGTTTCTCCAACTGATCACCCCCTGGCCAGCTTCACGCGTATTTTGGTGGATATGTATTCCACGATAAGAACTAAAACCACAAGGCCGACCAGAATAGCTCCCGCCTCATTCCACCGGTAGGCATTCATGGCAAAGATCAGGGGTGCACCTATTCCTCCGGCTCCCACCAGTCCCAGAACCGTTGCATCCCTTAAGTTAATATCAAACCGGTAGATTACCGTAGACGCAAAGTTTGGAATCAGCTGGGGCAGGATTCCATACCGGATTTTTTGGAACGTATTGCAGCCGCAGGCATCTAAGGATTCCAGAATCCTGGTGTCCAGATCCTCAATGGCTTCAATATACATTTTGGATACCATACCGATGGAGCAGACGGACATGGTTAAAAGTCCGGTAAATGCACCGGGTCCGCTGACGCGGATGAACATAAGGCCATATACAAAGGCCGGAATGGTCCTTACCGCCATAATCACCAATCGGCTCAAATAGGCTATGGGGGCCGGCATCAAATTGGAAGCGGATAAAAAGGATAATGGAATGGCAAGAAATGCCCCCACAATGGTTCCTAAAAATGCAATGCAGACCGTTTCCAAAAGAAGATATGGAACTCCCTGTACGGTCAGATTAAACAGCAGTTTCCTATCCGGGTGAATAATCCCGTTTAAGATATTTCCAGCTATCTTAAGTCCTCCAAGTCCGCTTCCTGAAAAATCCACGGCAGAACCGGACCATAGAATGAGGGCCAGGACAATCACGGACACGGTTATCCGGTATACTGTGTTTCTTGGGCGTTCTTCATATGCTTTTTCAATCTGTTTATTCATCAGTCGGCCCTCCTACACCAGTTTCCGGCGGCAGTAACGGCTCACCGACTCAATTAAAAATACGGCAACAAACAGCATGATAAGAATTATGCCCACACTGGGGTATTCTCTCCAGCCTAACTTCTCATTTAAAATCAGCCCAAGGCCGCCTGCGCCCACGTAGCCTAAAATCGCTGCATAGCGGACATTTCCTTCAAAACAAAACAATCCATTGGATATATAGGAAGGAAGTACCTGGGGAATGATGGCGCTCACAAAGGCCCGGACCTTGGTGGCTCCTATGGCTTCCATAGCCTCAAAGGCTCCCATATCGGCAGTTTCGATCTCTTCATATAAAATCTTACCCATATAGGCAAAGGTGAAAACGGTAATGGCCGTAGTTCCTGCCAGTGTGCCAAGACCGAACACATAAGTGGCGATCAGAGCGGTTACCAGAGTGGGAAGTGTCCTTACAATGCTTAAGAACAACCTCATGGCACTGACGACTGCAGCGCTTTTTATGATGTTGGTGGAAGCAGCCATTGCAAAGGGAACGACCAGCACTGCGCCAACCACGGTTCCCAGAAGTGACATCTTAATGGTGTCAAACAAGGGCTTCCATACCTGAGAGCTATAGGAAAATGCCGGAGGAACCATCATTCCCAATATAACAAAGAACTGGTTTCCTCTTTCCAGCAAGACCCTCATGTCAAAGCCGGTGATTTTCACGGAAAGCACGGTTAAAAATACCAGGATCAAAGCGATCAGAGGAAGCCTGGAAGCCGGCCGAAAGACGGTCTTTCCGCTGGACAATACGATTTTCCTAGGCGGAAATATCTTGTCATATAAACTCATCCTGCCGCCTCCTCTTCTTTTCCTTCATATATTTCATCTAAAATATCCTGGGTAACTTCGGAGGACGGGCCATCGTATACGATCTGACCAGCCCGTATGCCAACAACGCGGCTTGCATACTGAAGTGCCAGATCCACATGATGAATGTTTAACAGGATGGTAATGTTCATTTCCTTATTGATCCTTAAAAAATCTCCCATAACCTGTTTTGCCGTAACCGGGTCAAGGGAAGCCACCGGCTCATCTGCCAGGATGATCTGGGGATTCTGAGCCAGGGTCCTTGCAAGCGCAACCCTCTGCTGCTGGCCTCCTGACAACTGATCCGCACGAACAAACGCCTTATCAAGGATTCCCACCTTGTCAAGTGCCTCTAAGGCTCCAAGCTTATCCTCCTTTGGATAAATGCCGAACAAGGCCTTTAAAAACGGCAGTTCCGGTACCTTTGACATAAGAACATTATTAATGACCAGGGTTCTGGTCACCAGGTTAAAGGACTGGAAGATCATGCCGATTTTGCGGCGGAAGCGCCTTAACTCCTTTCCTTTTAACTGCATCACATCGGTTCCATCTACGGTCAGGCTGCCTTCCGTAATATCATGCATGCGGTTAATGGTACGGAGAAGGGTGGATTTTCCGGCACCGGAAAGGCCGATGATCGCTACAAATTCCCCCTGCTCAATCTTTAAGTTCACATCTTTTAAGGCATGAAAGCCATTGGGATACTTTTTGCCCACCTGATTAAATTCAATCATATTTTCCTCATTTCCCAGGATAGAGTGCGGAGGCGCCGCAAATGTTTTCCGTTTACGACGCCTCCGCAGCCTGTGTGTATTATTTATTTCGCATTTAATTCCTTAATCATCTTCTGTGCCGCACGTTCATTGTCATAATCAGAACTCTGTGCAGGCTTATAACCATTGTGGCTGTAGATGGCGATGACTTTCTTGCCCTCTTCCGTGTTGCCAATGTTGATAAATGCGTTCTGAACTGCCTTTACAAACGCATCATCCATGATTTTGGAGGTCTTGCTCACGCTGACCGTATCATTGAAAATAGGAGGAGTCACACCGATTACACCTGTTTCTTCCCAGATGGAGCCGGCTCTTCCGTATTCAGATTTCCATTTCTCCTCATAATCCCTGCGGGCGTCCGCATAGGTACAGAGAACATCTACCTGTCCGGAAGCAAGTCTTGCAAATGCGCTTCCATAGGAATCAGACTGAACTGCGTGGGAAAGATTTAAAATATTCTTCTGGAAATTATCCTGAAGCCATAAGGAGGGATAAATGTATCCTGCCGGTGAAGAGGATGACATAACGCTCCAGTTTGCTCCGTCTAAATCCTCAAAGGTCAATGCTTCGCCCTTGTTTACCTTATCTGCCAACGCTTTTCCCTTTTCTGAAGGTCCTGCAATAATAAGCGCGCGGTAGGAAGTTGCCTGATCAGTGGTTCCCTCGGTTGCCTTGCCGTCATTCCAGTCCTTTGCGGAATCGAAATTCTTGCTTAATGCATCCCTGGTGGCCGTAAGAATCACTTCTGCACCATCATCATAAAGGACATAAGTTCCTCCAGGAATCAGACCGATATCTGCAGTACCTGCGGAAAGAGCTTCTCCAACCGCTTCATAGCTGGTTCCAACCGTAATTACTACTTCACCGATATCATAGCCTTCTTTTCCCAGCTCTGACTTCAGCATGTCTTTTAAAGGCTCTGTGGCGGTTACGATCTCCTGTGGCTCCCTGGAAGGAACAAAGTATACATTCAGTTTGTCAACCTTCTTGTTCTCAGCTTTTGCCTCCGCCTTTGTGGTTTCTCCTGCTGCGGTTGTGGCTCCTGTTTGGCTGCCGCCAGAACATCCGCCGATCATTGCTGCACAAAGTGCTGCTGCCATTAATACAGAAACTGTTTTTTTCATACTGCTCTCCTTTTTGTGTGATTCATCGGTTCTTGGGATCATGAGTCATCACGCACTGTCCCCTACCTCTAGCTTTGTCGGGAGAAAAATTGTCATATTGTCCTTACGGCCTTCCTGGATCTGTTCCAGCAGAAGCTTGATCGCTGTCTGCCACACGATATCAGGAAACATCCGGACCTTGGTGTACGAGGGCCATTTGGATTCCAGGGTCTCAATGTCCTTATAGATGACCACAGCCACATCCTTTGGTACACGAAGACCTGCATCCTGAAAGGCTTCCAATGCCCCTTCCGCCACCTCTTCGCTTCCTAAGAGCACCGCTTCCGGCAGACGGCCTGACTGGATTGCCTGCTTTGCCAGATGATAACCGCTTTCCCTGCTGATATCGCCTATGTAAAAATTCCCTTCCTCATAAAAGCCTCTCTGCATAAAAGCTCCCCGGATTCCTTCCAGTCTCCGGTAACCGATTCTTACCTGGCCTTCTTCATAAATTCCTCCGATATAGCCGACGCTGCAGTATTTTTTCTGATCCATAAGATAGTCCAGCATTTCATGGATTCCCTTATTAAAGTCCATGACAATGCTGTCATACTCATAATCCTTTGGATCCGAATTGATGAATACGATGGCAAAACTCTGCATACGCAGAAACTCCATCTCTTCCTCGGAAAAAACACCGAAGGCCATGATACCGTCGTACTGTCCAGGTTGATTTTTATCCAGCCGTACAAACCGCACATCATTTTTACCTGACATGGACTTTACGATTAAGTCCAGGGAAGAAAGCCTGATGTTGGTCCGGTCTTTCCGGATAATATGCCAGTCAGCTACTCCTATGACAATTCCTCTTTCTTTCTGTGCATGACGCCTCCTGGGTGGGACATATTTTAACTCGTGGGCAATTCTGAATATCCTTTTTTTCACTTCCGGACTTACCACAATGGTATCATCCTGGTTTAATACCCTTGATACCGTTGCAATGGATACATCCGCAAGCTGCGAAATTTCTTTTATTGTAGCCATAATCTATATCCTCACCTTCCAATTTTCATTATAATTGCAGTTTCTGTCAGCGTCAATAAGTAAAGTAAAATTTTACTAAATTTTTACTTGGTTTTGATCCGGGATTCACAAAAAGGATGTCTGGCTTGAGACATCCTTTTCCTATATCACATGATCCGTTGTCACGGCCTCCCTTTATCCAGGCCGTGACCAGGACTTTCAACGAAGAGGTTAATCCTCTTTACCTCCCAGATTCAGCTTTGCAAAAGCGTCTGCAAAGGCTGAATTAATGGGCATATCCCCTTCCTTTTTCTGCTGGTTTATATACTTTGCCACATCTTTTTTGGATACCCCGGCGCCTTCCTTTGCACGCCGTTCCTTAAAGGAAGAAAGCTTTTCCTTGTAGCCGCATTTGCAAACAAAGATTTGTCCGTCCCCTTTCCCCCTAAGCTCCAGCTTCTTATGGCAGACCGGGCATCTTGCATTACTGGTTCTGGAAACTGTCTCCCGGTGCCCGCACTCCCTGTCCTGGCAGACCAGCATCTCGCTGTTTTTTCCTTTGACTGCCAGCATCCGCTTGCCGCAGTCCGGGCATTTGTGATTGGTCAGGTTATCATGGTTAAAGCTGCCTTCTCCGGCCCTGATCTGATGGATCAACTCCCCGGAATACTGCCTGATATCCTTCATAAACGCGGCCCGTTTTAATTTTCCCCCGGCAATTTCAGAAAGCCTCATCTCCCATTCCGCTGTCAGCTCCGGTTTCTTTAGATCCTCCGGTACAAGGGTAAGCAGCTGTTTGGCCTTGGAGGTCAAATAAATGTCCTTTCCGCGCCGTTCCAGAAGAAAGCCGGAAAACAGCTTTTCAATGATATCTGCCCTTGTGGCCACGGTCCCAAGTCCCCCTGTTTCTCCCAGGGTCCTTGCCATGTCACGGTCTTTTGTTTCCATATAAGATACCGGATTTTCCATGGCGGTAAGAAGGGTTGCTTCCTGAAAGGGTGACGGTGGCTTTGTCTTTCCTTCGGTCATAGCAACCGTCAGCTTAGCAAGCCGGTCCCCCTTTTTCATAACAGGAAGATTCTGTTCCTTTAATTCCTGTTCCTCGTCTTCCTCATCCTGGGTTTCATAAACTTCCTTCCAGCCCAGTGCCTTTACGGTCTTTCCTCTGGCTGCCAGAGTTTCTCCCCCTAAATCCAGGGTAATCTCTGTCTGTTCATATTCAAAAGGAGGATACAGTACCGCCAGGAATCTGCGGACCACCAGATCATAGATTTTCCGCTCATCAATGGTCATGTGGTCCAGCTGAACAAACTGTTCCGTAGGAATGATGGCATGGTGATCCGTCACCTTCTTGTCGTTCACAAAGGAAGGAGCTGCCTGGATCCTCTGGATCACCAGCCTTCCGGCCAGCTTCCGGTATGGCCCAACGCCGCAGGCCTCCAGCCTTTCCTTAATGGATGGAACGATATCCGAGCTTAGATACCTGGAATCTGTTCTGGGGTAAGTAAGGACCTTGTGGTTTTCATAAAGCCTCTGCATGATATTTAACGTCTCTTTTGCAGAATAGTTAAACCTTCGGTTGGCTTCCCTCTGCAGTTCCGTCAGATCATAAAGCTGGGGAGATTCCTTCTTCTTCGGAACACTTTTCACCTCTGTGACCACTCCCTCGCCCTGGGCTTTCATTTTACCTAAAAGGGCTTCCACCCGGTCCTTGTCAAAGGAACGGAAACTCTTTGACTTCTCATCCCGCCAGGTAAAGGAAAGTGCCGGGTTCGTACATTTGGCCGTAATGCCGTAGAAAGGTTTGGGAACAAAATTTTTGATCTCCTCTTCTCTCCTTGCGATGATGGCAAGGGTAGGAGTCTGCACACGGCCGCAGCTTAAGCTGGCGTTGTATTTGCAGGTCAGCGCCCTGGTGGCATTGATACCTACCAGCCAGTCCGCTTCGGCACGGCACATGGCGGCATCGTACAGGTTATCGTAATCATGGCCATTTTTTAACTTTGCAAAGCCTTCCTTAATGGCCTTGTCCGTAACAGAAGAGATCCAGAGCCTTTTTATCGGCTTCTTATTCCCCGCCTTTTCCAGGATCAGCCTGGCTACAAGCTCCCCTTCCCGTCCGGCATCAGTGGCAATGATGATTTCTCCCACATCTGCCCGGTGGATCTGGGATTTTACCACACGGTACTGCTTTCCTGTCTGTTTGATGACTTCAAGCCGGAACTGGTCCGGCATCATGGGAAGATCCTCTATCTTCCATTCCTTATATTTGGGATCATAATCTTCAGGATCAGCCAATGTGACCAGATGACCAAGTCCCCAGGTGACCAAATAATTCCCCCCTTCGATTACTCCATTGTTGTTCTTATTGCAGTGAAGGACCCGGGCAATGTCCCTGGCCACTGACGGTTTTTCCGCTATGATTAAAGCTTTCATGTAATTCCTCCAAACTCAAGTCTCTCCCAATTATATCGTATTGTCCAGGTTATTACAACTTCTACATGATATCAGAGCGTGCCAAAAAAGCCGGCCCTGTCATGCGGTAACAGAAACGGCTTTATTGGAGGAGTCATGATCCCTCACGGGTCAATTGAAGGTATCATCAGAGGGTTCGTCTGATGTATAGAATATTCACATGTAGTTAGTCGTAGCTAACTACATGTATATTAGCATAAACTAATCTAAAATACAAGAGGTTTCTTGAAAAGATTTTTTATCTTCACGCTTCCTGCTGTTCCATGGCTTCAACAATTCCTTTTATATAATTTATATCCGTCTTAAGCTTTTCTTCTGAACTGTCTGCAGAAGAAAAATCTTCAAATGTCACAAATCCATGATATCCAACCTCTTTTAGCGCCTGAAAACACCTTTCAAAATCTGCATGTCCTTCCATAAGAGGAGCCCATACGGGAACATACTTTTCTATTCCGTCCACATCTTTCTTTTCCCATTTGGCATTTTTTATGTGGACCTGATCCAGATATGGCCCCAGGATTTCAAAAGCCATTTTGTATTCTTCAAAACCTTCATAAATTACATTTCCAGTATCATAAATCACGCCGATATAACGGGGATCAAACTGCGAAGCCAGACGATACGCTGCGCTTGCCGTCGGGGTAATGGTTCTCATATGCATCTCAAAAGCTACTTTAATATCATACTTTTTCGCCAGCACCTCAACCTGTTTAAAGCCCTCTGCCGCCTCCTCAAACAATTCGCCGTAAGTCCGCTTCCCGTCATAGGAAGGAGCATTGATCCTGATCCGTTTGCAGTCCATAGCTTTTGCTGCCGCCATACACCGTTCAATCTTGTCTGCGCTGTCAGTACTCTTTAAATAAGTAGCCAGTGCATGAATGCAAATGCCGTATTGATCGGCAAGGGCTTTTATTTCTTCCGCTTTTTTATCAACGGTTTCTATGTCAATGGTACAATAATTATTTCTCCAATAAGAAGGCTTCTCCTTTAAAATTTCCGGATCTTCTGGTATATCTGTCACTCTCCAATCGACTCCGTCATATCCGAATTCCCTCATCTTTGATAATGCCTGCACCGGAGTCATATCCGGTACACTTACTGTAAATAATGAATATTTCATTGTTTCCCCTTTTTTGTTGTCCTTTGATACCGCAACTGGCGGTATCAGTGTTCCCGCGGCTGTCCTGATCTGACCGCCCGCAATGTATCATTACTTGTATCATTACTCTCATGATATCACATAGAAGCTTTCATAATATTGGCTTTTATGCTGTCTTTATGCTATATTTATGTCATATTGTACTGAATCCCATGGATATATCAGGAGAGAACCTTTCATGAACGAAATTACCATTCGATCCATTGAGCAGCTGCTCGTATCACATATCCGGACCTGCCGCAATGCAGAACGAACCCTTCATTTGCACAATAATGCGTACGAGCTCATGTTGTTTAAAAGCGGAAATGTAGATTATTTCATTAACAATGCCACTTACCATCTGACGCCTGGCAGCCTGACCTTCATATGCCCCAATGATATTCACGGATTATTCATCAAGGACAATAATCCTTACGAAAGAATTCCGATCCACATCGAGGAAAACTATGCGGACAGCCTGTCAACACCGGTGACTGATCTTTTCCGTTGCTTCTATAACCGAAAACCGTAACGGATTTATCATCTGAGCAAAGAGCAGATGGAGGAGTATGAATATCACGCCGATGCCATTATAACGGCTCTGAATGATAAAAGCTTTGGCTATGATGTCCGGGTGAAAGCCAGCCTTTTGTCCATCCTTTTGCTGGCCAATGCAGCTGCCCGGTCCAATGACCGGTACTTCGGGGATATTTCTCCCAAAATCATCCGTGATACAATCAGCTTCGTAGATGCCAACCTGACAAAGGATATTCGGTTCAGACAATCGCTGATTTTGCTAACATCAGCCGTTCCAGACTAAGCCATTTATTTAAAGAATATACAGGAACTTCCCTTTGGAATTATATCATCACCAGACGAATACAGTATGCCCGCACACTTTTATTAAAGGGTACTTCCATCACCGCCACCTGTTATGAATGCGGTTTTAGGGATTATGCTCATTTCGTTAAAGTTTTCACCAGAATCAATGGCATTTCTCCCGGCAGATACTCCAGGATTATTTCGGCAGAAAAAAAAGAAGCTTCTTCTTCAAAGCTCCTTTTTTAAGAACAGGAGCAAGGCATGAAGCCTCTGCTCCTTCTTATTACTATGTATGTTTTAATCTTCCTGCCCCAATACGATGTTATGGATCCACACGCCCTTCTTCACCAACACAAAGCCAACGATGCATTTAATGATCTCCACCACCTGGCACATGAAATATAACGGTACGATGGGAATGCCAGTATACCGGCTTAAGGTATAGGCTACCGGAATGCTGACCACCCACATGAATACGCTGTCAAATAAAAATGTGATCATCGTCTTACCGCCGGAACGCAGGGTAAAATAAGCCACATTCATAAACGCATTCATAGGCATGCACAAAGCCAGTATACGGATAAACTGGACAGCCAGGCTCCTGACCTCGTCCGTGGTGTTGTAGATCATGGGGAACAGAGGGGCCGTGACCGCTAAAAGGGCACCCATAATCACACAAGAACCAACGGAAAATGCGATCAGCTTCGTGTCCGTTTCCCTGGCTTCCTCCATTTTTCCGGCTCCCAAAAGCTGTCCTACGATAATGGAGACCGCGCTTCCTAAGGCTAAGTAAACCACATTAAATACATTTCCTATGGTGGCGGATATATTAAGGCCTGCCACCGCAGTCAGTCCTCTCACAGAATAGCACTGCATCAGGGTAGCCACCCCCGCTGCCCAAAGGGCTTCATTTACGATGAGAGGTGTTCCTTTCACAAAGATATTCCTCACAAGGCCTGCCGGTATATAAAAGCTTTTATAAGCTCCTGTAATAAACGGATTCTTTTTCTCATTTCTATGGGTCCAGGCAATTATAATCGTTGCTTCTACAAATCTGGCCATAACGGTTGCAATTGCCGCCCCAACTACACCAAGTACCGGGGCTCCCAGCTTTCCAAAGATCAGGATATAGTTAAATACAAGATTTACCAGGACTGCCACAATTCCGGCTTTCATGGGAACTATCGTTTCTCCGCATTCCCTCAAAGTACTGACATAAGCCTGCTCAATTGCAAAGGGTACCAAACCAATCAGCATGACCAGCATATACCGTCTTCCATGCATCAGCGCTGTCGCAAGCTCCGCATCATTCCCTTCTCCGTGGAGATACATGGCGATCATATCCTCTCCAAAGAAGAAAAACACGGCCACCGCAACCACAGAAAGAAGCGCGCAGCAGATGATTTTAAACCGGAACGTATGACGCACTCCGTCATGCCTTCCGCAGCCAAAGAACTGGGCGCCGAAAATACCTGCTCCCGATATGATTCCAAAAATACTGATGTTAAAGACAAAGATCAGCTGGTTCACAATTGCCACGCCGGACATCTGCTCTGTTCCAACCATGCCCACCATAATATTATCCAGCAGGCTGACAAAGTTGGTGATCCCGTTTTGAACCATAATGGGAATGGCGATTGTCAGCACCATTCTGTAAAATGCCTTATTTCCGATGAATTTTTTCATAAGTTCTTCCAGTAAAAGCGCGCTTTTCTGTTATACCTCCGTAACGTGGATTTTCTGCCTTACGCAGAGTATCATAACTTTAATATGGAACAAGGCCTATGTCAACTAAATCTGCTTCTTTTACCCGGTTTTTTCGCTGAAAGGGAAAGAGGAAAATCAGCAGGCAAAAGCCGCTGTCCGGCGGCTTCTATCCCGTCAGGCAGCGGCTGGCGCCTATCCATGTCTTTCTCTTTAGAAACTCACTTCTCCTTTGCCTTGGCAAACAGGCTTTGAAGAAGAATAAAAAATGCCAGCAATGCCGCAATGGTGATCTTCGTCCACCAGGATGAAAGTGTCCCCTGGAAGGTGATGAATGTCTCTATGGTTCCCTTTATTAAAACCCCAAACAGGCTTCCAAATACATTTCCCACACCTCCGGACAGCAATGTCCCACCGATAACCGCCGATGCGATGGCTTCCATCTCAAAACCCTTGGCCTGCTCCACAAAGCCCGCACAGGTATTTAAACAGAATAAAAACCCGCCTAATGCACATAAGAAGCCGTTAATGACATACACAAAAAGCTTCGTACGCTTTACATTTAACCCCATCATCAGTGCGGACTGCTCATTTCCGCCCACCGCGTAAATCGTCCGCCCGAACTTCGTATATTTTAATACTACAAAGACCAGCACCAGTACCGCCAGAGCGATGATAACGCTTGGATAAAGAAAGGGATAGTTTACCACACCCTTTTTATTTACGGTTCCGCCAAGAAAGGTCAAATTGATTTTACTCTTCGCCCATTTTAAAAACAGCTCATTTTTTACACTGATCATTTCCTGACTGATGATGGCCGTCATGCCTCTGGCAAAGAACATTCCCGCCAGGGTCACGATAAATGGCTGTATTTTTAAGTAGGCAATAAAAAATCCCTGGACCAGGCCAAAGAAGATGCCCATGGCCAGAACAGTCAAAAGGGCCGGAACAGCCCCGATTCCCTTAACTTCCATCATCCAGGCAAGCATCATGCAGGTAAGGGCCACCACAGATCCAACGGAAATATCAATCCCCCCAGTGATCATGACCATGGTCATGCCAGCCGCTATCACGATCAGGCCGGCATTGGAAATAAAAAGATTTAAAAATACCTGTGGCTTTGCAAAGCCTTTGCCATTAAAGATTATGATTCCGGCTATGTACATTGTCACGAAAAGGGCAATGGTGATCATAAGCAGGAATACTTTTCCATCTCTCTTTCCTTTGTTCTTCATTTATGCCACCTTCTTTCCCGCTACATGGCCTGTTTGGAATCTTTTCGCCATTTTTTTAAGCTCCGTTGACTGAAGAGCAACGATGATCACCACGACAATTGCCTTATAAACCGGAATCTGGTCCGGAGAGACCCCCATAGCATATAAGGTGGTGCTTAAGGCCTGAATGGTGTAAGCACCG
Organism: Lacrimispora sphenoides; assembly: GCF_900105215.1. NCBI lineage: Bacteria > Bacillati > Bacillota > Clostridia > Lachnospirales > Lachnospiraceae > Lacrimispora > Lacrimispora sphenoides. The sequence goes on from NZ_FOIP01000001.1 coordinate 1,026,285, forward strand.
ATGACACTGCCAAGGAGGGAAAATTTACCGCCTCCCAGGCTGTTTCCCCCTAATGCTACCGCAAGGATCGCATCTAACTCCAGATTAAGCCCGATGTTGTTAGCGTCCGCCGAGTAGATTCTCGAAGATGCCACCAGGCCGGATACACCTGCGCAAAGTCCGCAGAATACATAGGACAGAAAGATGATCCCGGAAGACTTGATCCCCATGAGCCTGGAAGCCCTGGAGTTAATTCCTACCGTCTGGATATAAAGTCCCAACGTGGTTTTTTTAAGCAGAACATAGGTAAGGATCACCACTAGCAGCGCCACGAGTACGGGAGTCGGAACAGGAATCCCGGGAATGCTGGCTCCCAGCATTTTATAGGACTCCACCCGGATGTAGGTAATCTGCCCTCTGGTGATCAGCTGTGCCATACCCCGCCCTGCCGTAAACAGGATCAAGGTCGCTACCATGGGCTGGATCTTCATCTTCGCCACCAGGAACCCATTAAAGCAGCCGCACAACATTCCAGCAAAAACGGCTGCCAATACACCTAATATATAGGGATTCTGAAACTCATTCACGGTCTGCAGTCCGCCTGCCAGGATATAGCAGCAGACGGCTCCGGCCACAGACATGACCGCTCCCACGGAAATATCCGTCCCACCGGAGGCCGCCACAACCATGGTCATTCCCACAGACAGGATCACCAGATCACTGGCCCGGTTGATCACATCGATAATATATCCATATAAAACACCGTTTTTTAATGTCACCTGAAAAAAAGTAGGCGTTTTAATAAGGTTTGACAACAGCACCAGAACAAGGCAGAACAGAGGCAGGAACAAGCGGGTTCCTGTTAGTTTTTTCACAAATATGATCAGCTTATTCATCTCCCGCACCTCCTGCAATCGCCTTCATAATGTTATTCTGGTCAAGCTCACCTTCTTCCAGTTCCCCCACCTTCTGCCCATCCCGGAGTACGGCCATACGGCTGCAGGTACGCAGCATTTCTTCCACTTCTGAGGAAATAAACATTACGGACTTGCCCTCCTCTGAAAGCTTTACCACCAATTTCTGAATCTCTGTCTTGGTACCGACATCGATCCCTCTGGTGGGTTCATCCAGTATGAGAAAATCAGGATCCGTAAGGAGCCATCTTCCTAAGATTACTTTCTGCTGGTTTCCTCCGCTCAAGCTTTTAATAGGAGTCTCCCTGTTAGCCGTTTTTATCTGTAAAAGCTCTATATATTTATCAGCAAGCTCCTCCTGCTCTTTTCTTCCGAAGGGCTGGAACATTCCCTTCTTTGCCTGAAGCGCAAGAATCAAATTGTCCCGTACCGACAGATCCGCCACGATCCCTTCCTCCTTCCGGTTTTCCGGAAGGTAGGCCATACCAGCCTTCATGGCGTCAAGGGGCGCTGCCACCGAAACCGGCCGGCCTTTTACCTTCAGTACCCCGCTGTCCGGCTTATCCGCTCCGTATAGGCTCCTTGCTAGCTCCGAGCGGCCGGATCCTAAAAGCCCGGTAAGACCGATTACCTCCCCTTTACGGATCTTAAGGTCGTAAGGCTTTATGGTTCCCTGCTTTCCGATTCCCTGTGCATCGATCACCAATTCTCCGGACCTTTCCTCCGCCTCTCCTCCTTTTTTAATGGCAGCCAAATCGTCAAAATCTTTTCCCATCATCTTTGCTACCAGCTGCACTCTGGGCAGCTTTTCCGTATCATACTCTCCTACCAGAGCCCCGTTTCTAAGAACGGTGATCTTATCGCAAACCTCATATACCTGTTCCAGGAAATGAGTGACAAAGATGATTCCCACACCTTCCGATTTGAGGCGGTTCATCAGATGAAACAGCTTCTCCACCTCATTGTCATCCAGGGAAGAAGTGGGTTCGTCAAGAATCAAAACCTTTGCAGACATATCCACGGCTCTGGCGATGGCAAACATCTGCTGCAAAGCGATGGAGTAATTCTCCAGGGCCCTTGTCACGTCAATATGAATATCCAGACTCTCCATCAGATCTTTCGCCTTCTTATTCATGGTTTTCCAGTCGATGATGCCTGCCCGCTTCGGCTCCCTGCCGATGAATAAATTTTCCGCCACAGATAAATTGGGGCAGAGATTAACCTCCTGGTAGACCGTGCTGATCCCATGAGCCTGGGCCTCCTGGGGAGAATGGTTGATCATATTCCCCTTAAACCCGTCAATGGTAATTTCTCCTGATTCAAACTCTTCCACACCTGTCAGAACTTTAATAAGGGTGGACTTTCCGGCTCCGTTCTCCCCCATCAGCGCATGGATCTCTCCTCTTCTTAATGTAAAGTCTACATGATCAAGGGCCTGCACGCCTGGAAATGCTTTTGATATACTTCGCATGGCTAATACGATTACATTGGGCATTAAATCCCTTCCTTTCTTTCCCCGTCCTGCTTAAACCGGCAAATTCAGGGATCAAAAAAGGTGCGGAGCGGAGGACTTTAAACCTCCGTCCTCCATTCCCCTGCACCTGTTTATCCAGATTCACTACTGTTTGCGGCTCTAAAACCCCGTGGATCAATAGGCCCTCTTTGGTTTTTCCTGAGCCGCCGTATCAGCCGGATATACTCCTTCCTGTACATAGGCGATCTTATCCACGCTTTCACCCTTTTCCAGCTTCTGAATGATTTCAGCCACGCGAGGCCCATGAAGCGGGTTACATTCTACGGATACATTCATATCACCGGCAATCATGGAATCAAAGGCAGCCGCAACCGCGTCAAAGGAAATGATGATGATATCGCCCTTTGGCCCGCAGGTCTTTCCTGCTGCCTTGATGGCGTCAATGGCTCCAAAGGCCATGTTGTCATTTTCTGCGATCACAACATCAATATCACTATAGGTCTTAAGGAAGGATTCCATTACCTCCTGTCCCTTTGCCTGAGTAAATTCTCCTGTCTGACGCTCTAACATCTTCCACTTGGGATGATCTTTCATCTTTTCTTCCACACCGTCGGTACGTCCGATCTGGGCAGAAGAACCGATGGTTCCCTGCAGGGTCACGATGTTGATGTCATCGTCCGTACGGTTATTATTCTTTAAGTACTCATCAAGCCATGCCACTGCATCATAGCCTTCCTGAAGGAAATTGGAGCCAACCCATGCAGTATAGAGGGAATCGTCGGAAACATCGATCATACGGTCAACAATAATGACCGGGATCCCCGCATCCTTTGCTTCCTGCAAAACCGTATCCCAGCCTGTTTCCGTAACCGGCGCGATCACAATATAGTCCACATCCTGCTGGATAAAGTTGCGGACCGCCTTTAACTGGTTTTCCTGCTTCTGCTGCGCATCATCAAATATCAGCTTGTACCCGTTTGCTTCCGTAAACGTGGATTTCATGGATTCGGTATTGGCTGTTCTCCAGTCAGATTCCGCTCCTACCTGGGAAAAACCTACCACAAGCAGATCCTTTTTTTCCTCTGCCTTAGCTGCCTCTGTTTTAGCTGCCTCTGTCTTGGCTGCCTCTGTTTTTGTTTCCCCGCCGGCCGGAGCCCCGGTGGTTGCCGCAGTCTGGGAACCGCTGCATCCGGATAAAACCATAGCTGCAGTCATGGCAGCCGCCGTCATCATGCCCAGTAATCTTCTCTTCATATCCGTTCCCTCCAAAATGATAGATCGTGTTACCTTTTCTTAGTGACTACCAGTATCATAACGGTTACAGTCTCTCTTCTCAATGCAATATCTTTTGTAAACGGTTGAGTTTCTTACGCCTTTTCCGGTCATTTAAAAACTAAGTTGGATTTTTTCGGAAAAAGGTTGATTTTTTATCTGTTCCCCTTTATAGAAGCCGGGATCCTGACTGTAACAGAGGTTCCAATCCCATACTCGCTTTCGATGGAAAGCCCATAGATTTCGCCGAAATTGAGCCGGATCCTCTCTGCCACATTAGCGATTCCAAATCCTTCCCGCAACCCTAAGTCCTCTCCGCCGTTTCGTACCAGTCTCTGCATTTTTTCAAGCTCTTCCGGCTTCATTCCAATGCCGTTATCCTCCACTTTTAACAGAATGTCCTCTCCCTCCTGCCAGCCGCTGATCTTTAGAAAGCCCTTTTTCCTGCAATTCTTAATTCCATGGTAAAGGGCATTCTCCACAATAGGCTGCAGAGTCAGTTTCAACGTGGAGAATTCCATGATCTGCTCCTTAAAATCGATTTCATAATCCAATATATCCTCATAGCGGAAATGCTGGATCTGAAGATAGCTCTTTACATGTTCAGCCTCTCCCCTGATGGTGATAAAATCCCTTCCATTGTTTAGGCCCATCCGCAGAAAGGAAGAAAGGGCCGTGATCATATCCACCACCTCCTGATGACGTTTCCCCTCTGCCAGCCAGACAATTGTATCCAGGGTATTATAAAGAAAATGAGGATTGATCTGAGCCTGTAAAAGCTTTAATTCGGTTTTTCTCTTTAGCTCCTGTTCTTCCTTAATGTGGTCAATCAGCTCCCCGATACGGATCACCATGTGATCATACTGGTCGCTTAGCATCTGAATCTCCCGTATATTACTTTTGGGCGCCTGGACCTTTAGGCTGCCGTTTGCAAGCACCATGGTATATTGACACAGTTCCTCAATGGGTTTTGTAATCTTCTTTCCAAAGGAAGAAAAAGAAACGATTAAAAACACGATGATATAAGCGGAAACCACGATGCATGAGGCAATGACCCTCTTTGTCTGGGAATCCAGCTTTAAACGCGTAGATTCTAAGGTCTTTGTTTCATTGTAAATATAATCGGACATAGTTTCCTGAATGAGTTCAGTGATTATGTAAATATCTTTATCCAGGCGCTCCATATTCCGGTCATAATCACCGATGATATTGCTGGTACGGATGTCTTCAATCCTTTTTTCCAGAATGCCGATGAGTATGATGATCCCATCCAGTCCCTTTTTGCTGTTCTCCTGAGGCGTGGAGTCCTTTAACTGTTCAAACAGCCTCCGGGAATTTTCCAGTTCCTCATAGGGATTTAAAGAATCAAAGGTGTCCGCCCCTATGACAATGCGGTACATCTTATAATCGATGTTGGATTTAAAGTCAAAATTAAACTCCGTAGCCATCGTTAAGTTCCGGATGCTTTGTCTATACTGTTCGTTCTGCCATTCCATCATATACAGCAATATCCCAATCATAATTATGACCGGGATAAATACGATTGCCTGCATGGATTGTAATTTTGCTTTGATAGAATCACGTTTTTGCATCATTTCTGCCTCCTGACCGGAATGCTTTCGGCGTAATTCCATGAGTCTTTTTAAATATGTAGCTGAAATAATGGGGATCTTTATACCCCACCTGATATCCGATTTCCGAGGCCCGAAGGTCTGTCTTAAGAAGCAGCTCCTTTGCCGCTTCCATACGGACCTTTGTTAAATATTCCACAAAGGTGATCCCCATCTCCTGGCTGAATATGGTGCTGAAGTAATTGGGGCTTATATTCACGCTGGAGGCCACCACATTTAAAGAAATGTCCTCATCCTTATAGTGACGTTCAATGTAATCCCTGGATTTATCAAGAACCAGGCGGTACTTTTTCTGGGAACAGGTGGTGCGAAGGGTGATGGCCTTTGTAAGGATCTCCCTGGCGTACTTTACCGCCACTTCTTCAGATCCCACACAAGGCTTTAAGGCCTTACCATCCCCAAATTCCTTTAAGACCTGTTCCGGCTCAAAACCAAGCTGAGTGACAAAACCGATGACAGCAAGATAAACATCCATAAGCAAATACTGCCGGAAGATTAAGGACTTAAAATTATTCCCGCAAGCCTCTAAATATTCTTCCAGAAAATACTTCACCTCTGTAATTGAACCATTTTTAAGGAAATTAGGAACAATATCCCGGCTAAGTTTGGTAATGTCCATCCCTTCCAGGCTGATGGTTCCAGAATCGTCATGAAGCCGGACAGCCGCTTCTGCCGTAAGAAGCTGGTTGTATTCCAGCATGTACCGGCTGGCATAGGCCCGGCTGGCCGCCTTAAAACAGGTTCTAAGCTCACCGAGCCTGCATACCGGAACACCGATTCCTCCGAAATACTCCATGCCCGGACAGGACTCCACAAGGCGGACCAAAAGCTTAGAGCAGGCAGCCGCCTTTCTATCAAGATCTTCCCAGTCGTTTCCCATGACCAGAAATGCATACCCTTCTGTTAAGCGGTTAAATACGATGACCTCTGACCTGTTCTCAAACCGGTCTTTTATCATCTCATCAAACATAACAACCTGGTCCGTAAACTGCTCCTGGCTGCCGGAAACCCTTGCCTGAAACAAAATCAGATTATATACCGGAGCGCTTAAGGACAGTCTGTGTTCCCGCCCCTTAATAAGGATCTCCTGAAGGCTTAAGTTTCCTGATACAATGGTATCAAACAGCCGGTCCCGCTCCATCCGCTTTCTTTCTTCCTGCTGCTTTAGAAACTCCAGTTTATAACCCCTTTCGCTTTTCTCCTGGATAATGGCTTCGCTCATGCGCTCCAGAGCCTCTAGCAGCTGGCTGCTGCTGACAGGCTTAAGAAGGTAATCCGCTGCGCCGATCTTTATGGCCCGCTTTGCGTATTCAAAGTCATCATATCCGCTGAAAAACATGATGCGAAGGTCCGGAAGTTCTCTCTTTACCATCTCAGCCAGCTCAAGCCCATCCATAAAGGGCATTCGGATGTCAGTAAGCAGGATATCTGGCCTGGCCTTTAGGATCAAAGGATATGCCAGCTCCCCATCCGGTGCTTCCCCTGCAAACTCAAATCCGTATCTTTCCCACGGAATACCATTTTTAATTCCCTCACGAACTATTTTTTCATCCTCAGCAAGAAAAATTTTAACCATGTCAGATCCCCCCTGTATGTCCCACATTCATAAGTAGATTATATAAAATCTAAAAAAGAAATATAAGAGAATAATTTCAGTCCCTGCATTTTCAATCGTAAAAAAATATACTAAAATCATAGTACCACAAAAAGAGGACATCTTAAAGTTCCTGATTCATACAGAAACTTAAAATGTCCTCTTCCTTATTTAACCTCTTCTTACAGCAAGGAAAACATCCCTGTTCTTTTAATCCAGTTCTTCCCCGTTGGTTGCAATTACCTTTTTATACCATTCAAAGGATTTCTTTTTCCTCCTGGATAAATCTCCGGTTCCATCATCATATTTTTCTACGTAGATGAAACCGTAGCGCTTTGCCATTTCTCCGGTGGAAGCGCTGACCAGATCAATGCAGCCCCAAGGGGTATACCCCATCAGTTCCACACCATCCTCCACGGCTTCCTTCATCTGCTCAATGTGTTTCCTTAAGTAATCGATGCGGTAATCGTCCCTGATGCATCCGTCCTCTTCCTTCTTATCATAAGCACCCAGGCCGTTTTCCACCACCATCAGAGGAATGCGGTAACGTCCATAAAGCTCATTCAGCGTATAACGAAGTCCCTTAGGATCAATCTGCCAGCCCCAGTCGCTGGATTCCAGATAAGGATTTTTCGCTCCTCCCATTAAGTTGCCGGAAGTGCTTGCCTGTTCCGGCGTAGCGGTAGCACAGTTGGACATATAATAGCTGAAGGTATAATAATCCACACACCCCTCTTTTATGGTTTCCAAGTCTCCCGGCTCCATCTGTATGGAAATCCCGTTTTCCCTGAAATAACGGTTCATAAAGCTGGGATATTCTCCCCTAACCTGCACATCGCCGCAGAACTGGTTTAAAATCTGATTCCGTCTCTGGGCTTCTAAAATATCATTAGGATTGCAGGTCAAAGGATAGGTCGTAATATAACAGAGCATACAGCCGATCTTACAGTCCGGATCAATCTCATGTCCGGCCTTAACCGCCTGGGCGCTGGCCACAAACTGATGATGAAGGCCCTGGAAGCGGAGCTTGGGAATATCCGTCTGGTTTGTAAAATCCGTTGTTCCCTCATTTAAAATGCCTAAAGAAAGGAAACCGCCCATGGGCATTGTCCCTGCATTGATCTCATTAAAGGTCAGCCAGTATTTCACCTTTCCCTTATAGCGTTTGAACAACGTTTCCGCATATTTAACATACAGTCCGATGCACTCTCTGGAAGCCCATCCATTGTACTTTTCCGTAAGGGCAAAGGGCATCTCGTAATGGGAGATGGTGATCAGCGGTTCCATTCCATGGTTTAAGCACTCTTCGATTACCCTGTCATAGAATTCCAGACCAGCCTCATTCGGCTCCTCTTCCATGCCCGTAGGGAAAATTCTGGTCCAGGCAATGGAAAAACGGAATACCTTAAAACCCATCTCCGCAAACAGGGCAATATCTTCTTTATAATGATGGTAAAAATCAATGGCTTCATGGCTTGGGTAAAATGTATCCGGCTCTATGGTCCTGGTGATCCGTTTGGATCTTGCATGGGAACCTCCCGTACATACATCAGGATCTGCGATTCCCTTGCCCGCCTCATTCCATGCGCCCTCACACTGGTTAGCAGCCACCGCGCCTCCCCATAAAAAATCTTCAGCAAATACAGACATTTGGCACCTCTTTCAAAATGATTAAACAATTGTTAACAGCTTCTCTCCAACCTCGATCTGCTTTTTACTTCCTGCCCTTAAGCTTACAAAGTTGTTCATATTAGATACAAGCACAGGAGTGGTAAGCGATAAGCCTGCTTCCTTAATTTTCTCCATATCAAATTCCAGCAGCAGGCTTCCCTTTATGACCCGGTCCCCTTGCCTGCAGTGAAGGGTAAAACCTTCTCCTCCAAGACGCACCGTATCAAGCCCTACATGGATCAAAACCTCAGCTCCTGTATCCGTAGTGATGCCGACCGCATGCTTAGTGTCAGTCACAGCACTGATGGTTCCGTCTGCAGGAGCATATACCTTTCCCTCATCCGGGATTATGGCTACCCCTTCTCCTAACACTCCGCCTGCAAATACCGGATCCTCTACCTCTGTTAAAGAAATTACCCTTCCTGTAAGAGGGCTTGCAAGTTCAATGGTCTCTACCAGCCGCTTTTTCTCTTCAGAAGGAGCACCCCCGGAAGTTTCCGGCCCCCCTGTCTTCTCCTCCGGCTTATATAGAATGAGAGTCATGACAAAGGATACGGTCAGAGAGATAACAAGGGCAATCACACCATTTATCAAATTGCCGAATCCCTCACCGCCGATCATGGTAATTAAGGTCAAGGTAGAGGGAGAACCGCCCATGGAATAGGCTACCAAATGGGTAATTCCGGCATAAAGACCTGATGCTGCTGCACCGATTACCGCTGCTATCATGGGTGTTTTGTATTTTAATGTCACACCATACATAGCAGGTTCTGTAACGCCTGCGACAATTGCTGAGATTCCACAGGCAGATGCGGTAGACTTTACATTTTCATCCTTGGAGCGGACTGCAACAGCCAGGGATGCACCTCCCTGAGCCAGGTTGGAGCAGAACATGGTAATAAGTACAATTGCATCAAATCCAAAGGTCGCCATACTAATGGCGAACATAGGAATCAATGCATAATGCATACCAGTCATAACGATAAACGGCATGGCAGCAGAGATCAGCATGATGGTGAGCCAGCCTGCTTTGCTATATAAGAAATTGATACCGTCTGCCAGATAATTTCCGAGAATGCTTCCAAGGGGCCCAACAACAACTAATGCAATGGGCACGGTAATAAATAAGACGATCAACGGTTTCAAAAATACCTTTAAAAGGTTGGGGCAAACCTTATCAGCAAACCGTTCAATATATCCCATAATCGGAACAATAAGGAAGATAGGAAGAACGGAGGAGCTATATACGGCAGCCGTAACAGGCAATCCAAAATATGTGGTATTTCCCTGGCCAAGCAGACCCGTAATATCAGGATGGATCAAAAGAGCCGCTACTACCATAGCCAGATATATGTTGGAGCCAAGACGCTTTGCTGTGGTCATGGCCAGCAAAATGGGCAGGAAGTAGAAGAAAGCATCTCCTACTGCAGATAAAATCACATACGTACTTCCGGACGTATCCACTAACCCAAAGGTGGTCAGAAGTGTCAGCACTACTTTGATCATACCGCAGCCAAGCATGGCGGGAAGCAGAGGGGTCATGCAGCCGGCTACAAAACTGCACATACGTGAGAACAAATTCTCCTTAGGACCTTCATCCTTATTCCCGGTGCTCTCTTCAAATTGTCCAAGCTTTATAAATTCCTTATATACATTTGATACCTCGTTGCCGATAACTACCTGGAACTGTCCGGCCTGGCGGACCACCCGGATCACACCCGGTACCTTTTCAATTTCAGAATCTTTAGGAACTGTACTGTCTTTCAGTACGAACCGCAGGCGTGTCATACAATGGGACAGCCCGCTCACATTATTTTCTCCGCCAACCTTTTCGAGTAATGTCTGTGCGGTCTTTGCATAATCATATGCCATATTAACTCCCCCTTATTAAGGTTTACTCATTGTTATCTATCTGAAAAGGCGTCTGCCGGCTATCATATAACGCCTTATCATTCAATTTTATAAATAAAAAGGACCCTGCCGAAAAGCAGCCTGCAAATAATATAACCATTGCAGCCTACTCTCCATGCAGGGTCCTGCCCGGACCACATTTCCTGTCCGGTAACAATCCCAGCCCTCTGTTTTAAATCAGTTCTCTGGTAACTTTTTCTATGTGAATCATCAGATACATCATTTCTTCCCGGTCTATTTCGTAGTAATACCGGTCGTGTATATAATCTGCTATTTTAATGATACAGTTATAGGCTCTGCGGTACTTATCCTTTAGCAGCTGATACCACTCTTCATTGGTTGCCTCATACTGCTTATTCTGCAGCATGCGCTGGGCAAAAAAACGGATGTGGGTCACAAAACGCCTGTAATCCCAGGACTCTGTATCCAGCCTAATCTGAAAGGACGCCTCCACAATATCCACAATGTCCTTAATAACTTCCGTAATTATCCCCAAATCATCGGTTTCCTGACGGTTTAACTGTCCATAAACAAAATGAAACGCCAGGAACATGGCTTCATCCTCTTCCATGGAAATATTAAGCCTTCTCCGAATTAAGTCGACCGCATACTGACCCACTTGAAATTCATTGGGATAAAACCGTTTTCCCTCCCAAAGCATGGCATTTCGTAGAATGGTTCCGTTTTTATAACGGTCTACCGCACCGGCGATATGGTCACACACCGGAAGGATGATCCGGGAATCCAGCTGCATTCCAAACTCGCTTTTGGCGTAATCAACAGTCTGTTCACTGATATCCCAGTATTCCTGGGGAAGCTTTGCGAAATACTCTTCAAAGTGACGGGCATCCCGCTTATCATTCTGTACAAATACCCGCTCCACCAGCTTCCGGTCCACCTCATCGCCCTTTTTCTTTCCAAAGCCAATGGATTTACCCTTCAGTATGATTTCTTTCCCCTCGGTATTATAAGCTGATACCATGTTATTGTTCAAAACTTTTTCAATTTTCATAAGCCCTTCCAGTAATAAAAAAAGACAAGCTACGAGGACCATCACATCACTAGTATATGTGATAACAACCCTGTAGACCTTGCCTGCCTTACCAGTCACAAACTACACATCTATTTTCTAAACGCAGTATATCACGGATCTTTGTAGATGTCTATTTGCAAATTTGTTTAATAAATAAATATTTTTTGTGCAATGTGCACAATTTTCATCTCCCCAGCACTTCAAAGATGCAGCTCCATATAAGAGAAAATGCTGTTTCCAGCCCTGACAAGACTGAAAACAGCATTTTCTCTTATTTCACAGCTAAGCTATCTTTTTAAGTTTCAGAATCCCTTAATTAACTCTCCATTCTTAGGCTCGAAGCGTCCGGTAAAGAAGCGCAGTACTTCTGGCTCATAGACCCATTTCAGACCGCTGATGTCATGTCTTATCTGATACAGCTGGATTATTGCGTCAGCTACATAATCCAGGTGAGCATATGTATAAACTCTTCTCGGTATGGTCAGACGGATGGTCTCCAGCTTCGGCACATGGTTCTCTCCTGTCTTGTTATCTCTGCCTGCGGAGATAATGCCGCGCTCCATGGTCCTAACACCGGAGAACTCGTAAACAGCTGCTGCCAGAGCCTGTGCCGGGAAGTCCGTTTTCTGATCCAGATGATCCAGGAATGAACGGGCATCTACAAAGATTGCATGGCCGCCGCTCGGCTTAACCATAGGAACTCCTGCAGCGTCCAGCTTCTCACCAAGGTAACGGATCTGGTTGACACGGTGACTGATGTAGTTGAATTCCATTGACTCTTTAAGACCAATTGCCATAGCCTCCATATCTCTTCCTGCCATTCCACCGTAGGTAGGCATACCCTCATACTGTACCACCATTCCAGTTGCACGGATGTATAAATCTTTGTCATTCATGCACAGGAATCCGCCGATATTGGTCAGGCAGTCTTTCTTTCCGGACATGGTGCAGCCATCGCCGTAGGAGAACAATTCGTGAACAATCTCCTTGATGGTCTTGTCTTCATAACCTTTTTCTCTTGTCTTGATGAAATATGCGTTCTCCACGCATCTGGTAGCATCAAACATTACCTTAATGCCATACTTATGGGCCATTTCGGATACAGCCTTTATGTTAGCCATGGAAACGGGCTGGCCGCCTGCCAGGTTTACAGTAACTGCAAGGCAGATATAGGGGATCCTGTCTGCGCCGACTTCGTCAATAAGAGCCTGGAACTTATTTAAGTCTACATTGCCCTTGAAGTCCAGGATTGCGTTTGGATCATGGGCTTCATCAATAACCACGTCACGGAAGGTGGCCCCATTGTGTTCCTGATGGAAACGGGTTGTGGTGAAATACATGTTGCCTGGCACATAGTCTCCTGGCTTAATGGTAAGAGAAGACAGAATGTTCTCTGCGCCCCGCCCCTGATGAGTTGGAACTACATATTGGAATCCAAAGAGTTCGCGTACAGTCTCTTCCAGATGATAAAAGTTCCTGGAGCCGCCATAGGCTTCGTCACCTAACATCAGCCCTGCCCACTGTCTGTCGCTCATTGCATTGGTTCCAGAATCTGTCAAAAGGTCAATAAAACATTCCTCTGATTTTAACAGGAACGTATTATATCCTGCGGTCTTGATGGCTTCTTTTCTTTCTTCTTTGTTTAAGTTTCCCATAGGTTCTACCATCTTAATTTTGAAAGGCTCCGGTGCAAATTTCATCATATCCATTATAATTCCTCCTGCAAAATAATTTTATTTTTTTTCTTAATTGAAAAATTCTCTTCATAATCCTTAAGCGATGCAATGGCCTGGCCTGACAACGGAATGATTGCCAGCATATTGAAAATGGTCATAAGCCCTACTCCAAGGTCTCCTAAATCCCACACAAAACTATATGCAGCGATTCCGCCGATAAACAGCATCACCAGTGCAAAAATCGTGTATCCAGTCTGAGCCGCCCATGTATCCTTGAAAATATAGGCGACATTACTGCGTGCATAGTACAGAATGCCAATAAATGTGGAAAAGCTGAACAAGAACAAGATAACAGCGATAAAAATAACTCCGAATCTACCCAAGTGATAGTTCATGGCTCCCTGCAAAAGATCCATTCCCTCTAATCCACTGATCGCCTCATCCGGTGCCAGAAGCATCAGGAATGCGGAACAGCTGCAAATTACCAGGGTATCGATAAAAACGCCAAGAGACTGAATCAGCCCCTGCGTTACCGGGTGATCCACCTCGGCAGCCGCTGCTGCACAGGGGGCGGATCCGCTTCCGGCTTCATTTGAAAAAAGACCGCGCTTCACTCCATTCATGACAACAGCTCCCAAGCCTCCGCCTACCATAGGCTTAAGTCCAAATGCCTGGGAAAAGATGCTGCCAAACACAGCCGGAAGATGAACAATGTTCTTGGCAATGATGAAAAGCGTAATTGCAATATAGGCGCATGCCATAATCGGCACAACTTTATCAAGTACCTTCACGATTGCATTCTTACGGAGCACGATGCATGCGGAAACTGCAACCAGAACCACAGTCGTAGTCATCTGGGGAATACCAAATGCATTTTTAAAGGCAGTGGAAACTGAGTTTCCGATTACCTGGCTGATACCAGCCCAGCAAAGCAGACCCGAGAGTGCAAATGCAATTCCGAGAAATGTACACTTGCAGCCCTTTATGTAATAGGTGTTGCCGTCCATTGCCACATACTCTGCTTCCTTCTGCACATCCTTTACAAAGATATCTTCACGCTTCACCTTTGTAATAAACCGGATCCTGTTCATGAAGTAGGCAGGCCCACCTCTGTATCCTCCATAAAGAGGATCCTTTTCTTTGTAAATCTGCGCCAGTGTTGATTCTATGAATGAGGTAGACGAGCCTATGATAGCAGTTACCCACATCCAGAATACCGCACCTGCGCCACCAAAGGATATTGCCGCTACCACGCCTGCCAGATTCCCCATACCCACGCGGGTGGCCGTAGCAATAATCAGTGCCTGAAAACCAGAAATGGAATTCTGATCCTCTCCTGTCTTTTTCCTCAAAGTCGCCCGAATCATTTCAGGAAAAAGCCTAAACGGCAGGAATCTCGTTTTAACGGTAAAATAAAGTCCTGCGGGAATCAGCAGGATTACCAGCAATGATATGCCGAACTTAGTTTCACCATTTGAAAATTCCAGAATAAACATGTCGCCCCACAACAGTTTATTGAGTGCCATTACAATCTTTACGATGGTAAGCACCAGCCATTCAAATAGTTGCATTTCCTATCCCCCTTCACAATATTTAGTTTTTTACATTCTACCTTCAAGTTCGTTTATGATGCATGATGTATGATGCATCATGTGTGTTAGTTATATTATACAACCAAAAGGCGTTTTGTCAATATTTTTTTATAAGTTTTTTTGATATTTTTAATTCCTACGGTTTAGGGAAATATATAGTCATATCAGATCAACAATTGTCCTTTTATTGCTTTTAAGAGAGACTTATAGTAAAATGTTATTTACAATTAGATAATCAGGAAGGAGAAGATGATGAAGAGTACACTTGTGAAAACGACCTTAAGCGAACAAATATACGACATCCTAAAAAATGAAATCATGAGCGGAACCATTCCTCTGGGAAGCAAAATAACAAACAGAGAACTGCAGGAACGCTTTCAGGTTTCCTCCACACCGGTGAGAGATACCATCAACAAGCTTTATCAGGACGGCCTCGTAAAAGAGGTTACAAAAACAGGTGCCCAGGTAATCAGCTTTGACTATGGATATGCGGCAGAAATCAATGAATTCATTGCGGCTATCTCCTGTGTAGCTCTCAATATGACCGTTGCCAAGGATGCCGACAGGGAAGTGACAAAACATTTGAAAAAATATTTAAATAAGCAGGCAATCGCTGCGGATGACGATGCCTACTTTGATGCTGACTTCCATTTTCATAAGTCGTTCTTTGACTTCTGCGGCAATCAGTTTCTGAAAGAGACCTACAAGAGATACAATCTAATCCGATTCCTTCTAATAAAGTTTGCTATCCGCACAGCTGAGGACCGGTCCTGTTCCACCGAGCAGCACAGGGATATTGTCAATGCCTATAGCTCCGGCCAATTTGACCTTGCCTCACAGCTTCTTGAGCAGCACTATATTCACGGCCTTTCACTGATAAAAGGATACAATCCATAAGAAACCGCTTCCATCGATACCGGACCACATCCGTTGGATGAACCAAAAAAGAAGCTGCGCACTAATTACTTAGTGTGGCAGCCCCCTCTTTTTCTGCTGGATATTCTATTTATTAACATGCTTTTTTATCTCCTGAATTATAGAACAGGGAAGATGCATAGAACTTAACGTTTCGCTAACTCCAAAGCCGTATCCAGTGCTGATAATTCAGGAATTTTAATGATCATCTTTGGAAATTCACGATCAATGATCTGAGATAATTCATCCCTTAAAATCTTATTTTTTAACAGCACACTTCCCCAATTCCATAATTCTACGGGCTTTTCTCCCTTATACTTATGAAGCCCCGCTTTATTATAAACATCTCTGACAAGAGTAAACAGTTCATCCCTGCACTCCCTGATGATCTTTAATCCCGCTTCCTCTCCCATAGTACAGGCCTTTTCTGCAAGAATTGAATAAGAGGCAATTTCCGCCTTCTCCATCAGCTTGTCATTAACAAAAACATTAATCTCATCTAATGTTGTTAAGCCGCTTTTTTCCGCGAATAACTTATACAGAATCGGACAGTCCTGTCTTCCGTCAATATGGCTGGCAGCTTCCTTTATTACTTTCATTCCCATATGAAAGCCGCTTCCCTCGTCACTTAGCACATGGCCCCAGCCGCCGCAGCGCGTAATCTCTCCGGACTCCCCTCTGGCAAATGCTATGGAACCGGTGCCGCTTATCAGTACAATTGCCGGTCCTGAGGACATATGAAGAAAAATCTCACAATCATTATGGACTGCTATGCTTTCCCGGTTAAAACCCATTTCTGTAAAAGATCTCAGGCATTCCTCTTCCTGCCTTTTGGAATCAATTCCGCTGGCAGCAATACAAATCCGTATACAATCTTCTGCTTTTAAGTGATTTTCTTTCAGCACCGGCAGAATAAACTTACGGTACTTTTCATTGCATAGCTCAAACCCATCTGTATTCATGGTACCTCCCGTACCATAAAACTCTCCTATGACATTGCCCTCAGCAGATTCAATCTTCATTCGTGCGACAGATCCGCCTATGTCTAAACCAGCATAGTATTTCATCATACCCTCCTAAATTATGCCTTTGTGTTCATTACCCGGTAAAAATCATGAAATTTGGGGGTATCACATTCAATGCATTTACGTTCTGATCCATAAACACTCATGATCTGAAAAGCGAGCAAAGCCTGGAACATGGAAAAGTACGGTTCTTGACTTCCTGACAGATTCAAAACATGACTTCCGCTCTCCCAATCCAGAGAGGTTATGACAAAATTAATGCAGCCCTTTTCCCTGGAATATCTCTCTAAAACTGCCATACGTTCTGAATTATGAGTTCCTGCAGGTAAAAACAGATTGCAAAGTCCAGGCTCAATGGTGTTATTAATTCCATGTAAATACTCCTCAAATTCATAAGCCGAAGCAGGTACGTACAAGGTTTCCAGGATTTTCAAAGCCCCTTCCAGAACCGTATAGTATCCGGCCTCCTCTGATATCAGGGTAAAATGCTGCATGGACGCAAGCAGATCTTCATTTCTTCTACAGAAGTCCATGGAGGCCTCTATATTGGAAGGCGCTGCCTTTATGGATTTATTTAATTCATAAAGGAAATGAGTAAACTGCTCTTCCTCCACCCGATTCCAGCGCTGCCCCAGTACCAATCCCATAAAGGTTAACGTTAAAACCGTTCCAGTCATTCCTTTTGTTTTAGGCCCCACAGTTTCTTCCCCGCATGCTATAAGCTGATGCAGGTTTCCTTGTAAAGCGACAGGTGACTTAAGGTCTGATGTTACAGTTATAACTGTAAATCCTTTTTCTCTCCATTCTTTTACTGCCGATATGGTAGAAGTACTTTTTCCTGACTGGGATACCGCTAGGACCAGGGTATCTTCAGGCTTCAAAACCTTTATAAAACCACTTAAGCGGGTAGGTACTGCTGCAGTTGTTTCTATCCCAAGAATCTTCTCCATAAAGTCTGCTGCTGCCATTGCTGCAATGTAAGAGCTGCCTGAACCAATGATCAGAATCCGTTTTACAGGGTTTAATTCACATTCCTTCAGTTCCCGGAAAATATCCTCTCTTTCCTCTGCCATTCTTGCCCATATTGCGGGTTGTTCCTTAATGTATTCCATCATTTTCTGTGCCATGTGTTCCTCCTTATAGAAAGCTGAAAATTGTTTGACTGACTGTAGTTCTAATGCTATGATTCTAGTATAATGATACCGCAGAAGGGAGCTTTGCCTTGAACCAATACATGCCAAGATATCTTAAAACCAAAAACCGAATGATGATTTTTGACTTATTCCGAAACCAGCATCTTATGAGCCGGGCGGAATTGGTCCGTATCACAGGCATCAGCTTCCCCACTGTTTCAAAAATTGTAGATAAACTGCTGGAGCTTGGCATTGTCATTGAGTTAGAAGAGACAGAGCAAAGCTCCGGAGCTGGGCGGAAAGGCCATCTCCTTAAGTTTAACCCAAGAGCCTGTTATGCCATTGGCATTGAATTTGAAGGCCAGGTCGTTCATCTGGGTCTGGTTGATATGCTGGGCACCTGCCAGTACTGCAGATCCATTTATCTTCCCGCTCAGAATCATACTCTGAAATTATCTAAGCTGACAAAAGAAATCAATACCTTAATGACCCTGGCTGACAATGACCACATTCCGGTTCTGGGTATTGGAATCGGTTTTCCCGCTATGATTAACCCGGAAACAAACAGCATCATTCATATGTCAGGTATGAATATTGAACATGAAGTTCCATTTGTAGATGCATTTTCGGAATTTGCCTCAACTTTGACAGTTCCGTTTTTCCTTGACAATGATGTAAAGTTTGCCTGTCAGGGAGAGGCCTTCTTACGCCGTAAGAACCCGGAATACCAGGATCTCATATATTTCACCCTGGGTACAGGCTGTGGTGTCAGCTATATGATGAATGGGGAACTGTGGTACGGTGCCACTCATAAATCAGGAGAGATCGGAAACATGATGATCAGCTCCTGTCAGATACCGGGAACAGAGGTGCCTGAACCAACCCCATTTGAGCAGCTTATTAATTTAAATGCCATATATAAGCATTTTCAGATCAGCCTGCAGCAAAATCCCGGCCTGCCGGAGTCCATACGGGAAGATATCATTAATTATCTCTGTCCCTATTTAAGCTTTACTCTGTCCAACATATCCTATCTTTTGGATATCCAGCATTGTGTACTGACAGGAATTGTACCTCTTGCTTTAGGAGAAGGCTTGCTTCAGAAAATACAGGATACGCTCCGTACCACCCTGACACAAAACACCCTCTTAATTGAGCCTTCCATCAGCCGTGACGCAGGCATCATCGGCGCCGCCGTCACAGTGTTTAACAAACGCCTGGAAGCACTGTTTAAGGATTAATTCCTATCTCCGTTTAAAGGCTTGTGCAAGAATAAACCATGATACATGAGGAATCCATTGTTCCGCCCAGCGCCAGTTATCACTCACTGTGCCGCCTGGTTCCCGGATAAATGCGATTCCTTCTTCATTGCTCTCATCGCTTGTGATTCCATTGCAGATACCCCCCGGGCAATTCAAAAAATCATACCGGTCTTTGAAGAAATACTGGATATTATTTTTGCCGTAGCCATCCATCATACAGGAATCAAAGGGATTTAAGCCCATGATCCAGTTAATCTGATTATCTGCAAAATACTCCAGCTGATCCTTTAATTCCTCATCACCTGTAACCCTTATAAGGACTCTGGCCGCTGCCGATAAGGAAGCGATCCTGGCATTTTCTCCCTGCCACCATGGCTCTACTGTTGTATGGTGCGGGAAAAAGAACTGGGTTTTTTTCACCCCATCACTATCCTCAAAAAGAAATCTCGGATAGCCGAAGGGATTTGAAACAGAATATGTAATAGTAAGAATGTGCTTCATTATCATTTCTGATGTTCTCACCGCTTTTACAGACTTTTCCCTGTTTTTTTCTATAGAAGCATATTCAAGCAGTGCAATGACAGGAAGCCCTTCATCGGCTGCATGATAATAAGGGAGGCTGCCATAAGAGGTAGGATAAGCTGCCGTTTCCCCCTCCATAACAAGACGTGCATAAATACGCTCCGCCATATCTCCTGCCTGTGCCAGATACTCATACTCTTTGCTGGCCTTATAAAGCTCTGTTAATGCCAGTAGAGCACAGTATTCATCAATCAGATTCCATACCCCATCATTGGTGTACTTTTCATTATTTGCTGACAAATGATGCCATGCATCCTTTGCTGCCAGAAGATACTCATCCCTTGTGTAATCAGCTCCCGGATAAAACTGTCTGGAGGCTGCTGCCAATGCTGCAATTGCAGTTCCTCCTCCTGACCTTAGACTGGTTTCATAATTTGCATCCTCAACGGTCTCAGCATCGGCAGTTGATGCCTTTTCACTGAACTGGGAGCTGGAACCATGGTATTCAAATCCAACTTTTCTATTTCCCCTTACATGATCCAGGGCATTTCCCCTGTTAATCGAACGGTAAAAGCTTCCCGAGGGTGCACGCATCCGCATAAGAAAATCAGCTCCATAAGTTCCTTCATCCAGCATCCTTCGTTTTATCATGGTATATTCCTCATTACAGGAGGCCTCCAGCTCTTCCGCTGCTTTAAAAAATGCATAAGCACTGAAAGAAGACTGCTGAGGATTATGCACGGTTCCATGTGATAAATGAGATAAATGGATTCCATAATCTCCAGTGGCATCAAACCAGCCTCCATGAGCATCAACCTGCCCCTGCCGCTCTCCTGCAAAGCCCAGTTTCCGGTCCTCAAAGAGCCATTCTCCACTGGATCTTTGGGCTTTAAAATAGTAGCCTGCTGCATTTAACAGCCTCATGGTAATTAAGGATTCCCTGATTTCAAATACATCACTTTTCACAGTTCCGTCTTTTGTTTCAAGATGTAACTGAAACTTCCCGGAACCCTTCCATTCTGAAAAGTCAAGGGTCCAGTAATAGCCGGTTTCCCACTGTGCCACAGTTCCCCATTCTTTTACCTCACCTTCAAGGACAACCGGTCCATCCGCTTTAAAAAGCCTGAATCCTCCAGGGCAATCCTCTTTCTTCCCCTGATAAACCGCCATTTTCTTACCAGATGCATCATAACCCAAATGATTGACAAGTAATTCCATAAAACACCCTCCTTACATCTCTAACCTTTTACAGCCCCTGCTGTAAGACCTTTGATAACCTGTTCCTGGGATATAACATATAAAACAAGCAGCGGCACAATTGTAACAATAATCGCTGCCATCATGCTGCCGTAATCTGTTCCAAACATATTGCTTACCATTGATAAGATCACACAGACTGGCTGTTTCGACCTTTGGGAAAGATATACCATGGAAGTCAGCAGATCATTATAAGACCAGATAAATACCATGATTCCCACAGTTGCAAACATGGGTCTGGATAATGGCATGGTAATATGGGTTAATACATAAAACGGTGAGGCGCCATCTATGATCGCTGCCTCATCCAGTTCATCCGGCAGAGAGCGCATAAATCCGGTCAGTAAGGTAATAGAAAAACACAGATTCCCTGCAATCTGGGGAATAACTGCTGCTGCATGGGTTCCCCGGACAGGCAGCTTACTGATCGTAACAAAGTTTGGAATCATGGTTGCAAAGGACGGAACCAGAAGACAGGCAATTAATACTGCATCTGCATACTTCGTCCATTTAAACCGGAATCTTCCCAGTGAAAATGCTGCGAGTCCTGCGATTAACACAACACCGATTACAACAGAGCCTGATATAATGAAGCTGTTAATAAAGGCCCTGGACATGCTTAGATCCGGGTAGCTCATAATGGTTTTATAATTGTCAAACTGTATGGCCGCAGGAAGTGCTACTCCGTTTTTTACAATCTCCTCTGAAGTTTTTAAGGAATTAATAAACACCCATAAAAGCGGAATGATAGTTGTTAAAGCCCAGAATATTAAAATTATGTATTTTAGTATCCTGGCCGCCAGCTCTTTTCCTTTCCCTGCCTCATGCATCCTCCTCACCTCCCTGCAGCATCTTTCTAAGCACACTGGTTACTGCAACTCCAAGAACGATCATTACTATGGCTATGGAACTGGCATATCCCCCATTGCCCCTTGCAAATGCCTTCTGATACATATAAGTGCTTAAAAGCTGACTGGAATCCAAAGGACCGCCATTGGTAACCATAAAAATAATATCAAATACTTTAAAGCATCCGGAGACTACAAGAACAATCGAAGACGTAAGAACACTGCGCAGCATTGGCACAGTGATATAAACAGCTTTCTGCACCGGCCTGATCCCATCCAGCATGGCTGATTCGTAAATATCAGAGGATATGTTTGATATGCCTGTTAGAAAAATCACAAAATAAAATCCAACATACTGCCACACAACAGGGATCAGGGCAAGGTAAATGGAAGTCTTTTCATTGATCCATACCTGCTTTTCCCCACCAAACAGGGGAATGAAATAGTTGAGAAGTCCATATTCATACTTATATATCAGGGTAAACATAAGACCAATTGCAGTCGCTGATATTACAATCGGGAAAAAATAGATTGTTCGGAAAAACTTAAAACAATGCCTGACTCCATCTACCAGAATCGCCAGAATCAGGGCAAAGCCGATCTGAAATAAGAGAACCCCTGC
The DNA here is from genome assembly GCF_900105215.1 of Lacrimispora sphenoides. Classification (NCBI taxonomy): domain Bacteria; kingdom Bacillati; phylum Bacillota; class Clostridia; order Lachnospirales; family Lachnospiraceae; genus Lacrimispora; species Lacrimispora sphenoides. Next base: position 1,048,616 of record NZ_FOIP01000001.1, read on the forward strand.
CATCAGAATCGCTGTATTGCGAAGAGCTGTTCTGACAACCGGATCTTTAATTAAATCTTTATAATTTTCCAGGCCAATAAACGTCTGTACCGCAGAGAAATTATACCAGGCTGTAAAACTGTAATAAATCGTCTTTCCCAACGGGTAAATCATGAAGCACAACAGAAGAACTACCGCCGGAAGCAAAAACAGTATGGCGGTCTGTTGTCTTTTCGCCTTCATCGAACCTCCCCCTTTCTATCCTTTTAAAAGGAGTGGCAGAATCTATAAAACTTCTGCCACTTTTTCCTCCCTCTCTTTTATTTGCTGGTAGCCTCCAAAATCTTGCGTGCCTCAGCCAATAGTTCCAGGCTGGTCCTCTTTCCTTCTACCAGATACGGTGCTCCGTCATCTGCTATGGCCATCCATGCCTCCCGGCTTACCTGGGAATCAATAGCCGTATCCGTATAAGACGCCTTATTCAACATCTCAACCGCGCTCTTCTTTAAAAGAGAAGCACCTTCCGGCACAGGACATTCAATTGCTGAACTTCCGCCTACCGCAATAAATCTCTGGACAATCTCCGGTGATGTAAGATATTTTAAGAGTTTCAGTGTTTCATCACTGCGCTCTGCTGCCTTTTTACTAAAGAACCAGCCAGAACCAAAGCCTGCAATTACGCAGTCTTCTCCTCCTTTGCCTCCGGGAAATGCAGGCATTGCAATAAGACGCATATTTTCATTGTCCTCCAAAGCGCTGACACACCAGGAACCATTGATCATCATGGCTGCTTTTCCTTCTTTAAACATCAGACGGATATCATCCTCTGAAATCGTCATGGTATCCTTAGGAAAGGCCCCCATCTGGTACCATTCTGCAATGCTGTCAAGTGCCGGTGCCCAGCTGTCATCAAAGTAATTCTTATGTCCTTCTCCGCCCGACTGAGCCAAAATCGAAAGCTCCAGCAGATAAGAGGGCTTTGCCATGGAAGAGGCAAATGCAGGAATATCATTTTCAGCAAAAACTTTAATGGCTTTCATGATATTATCATAAGACACAGGCTCCTCCAGGCCGTACTTCTCAAATAATTCTTTATTGTAAAACAAGCCTTCATAATATCCCAGATAAGGAAGACTATACTGCACTCCATCATATTTCTGACTGTCAAGAGCTGACTGTTTAAAGTTTCCGGACCACTTCTCGTCGTCTTTCATATAAGTTCCATAATCAACAAACAGTCCGGAGTCCACCAATGGCTTTCCATCTGCACCCGTATAAAATATGGATAAATCAGCCGGTGTTCCAGCCGCTATATCTGCCTGCATCTTCGTACGGAATACGTCATTTACTCCTGCTGTTGGAGCTGATTCGTCTACGATCTCAACATTGGGGTTTTCCGCCATATACTCAGCAATGACTTCAGACCAGACAGGCGCCCATTGGTCAGAGCCTGTAAAAAAGGTAAATACCCTGATTTTTTCTTTTCCTCCTGATGCGGCCTTACCCGCATCAGCAGCCTCTGTTCCTGTTTTCGTCCCCCCGGTCTGTGGTGCTGACTGACTGCAGCCTGCAAGAGATAATGACAACATGGCTGATCCTGCAAGTACCGCTAACACTTTTTTCATTTTTTTCATGTTCCCTCTCCTTTTCATTCCTTTATTACTCTTAAAAGCAGCAACAACTGCTAAAAAGACAACTCCCTGCCTTTTCCTCTGCTCCATACCCCAAAGAACAGTGTGGCAATTCCTATGGTTATGGCTGAGCAGGCCATCATGGAACCACCTCCCCATAATTCAAAAGCAACCCCTCCAATATACCCGAATACCAGCTTACTGAATACAGTGCTCATCGTTGCGTTTAACACCTGGCTGCTGGCCCTTAGATCCGCCGGTACCCTTTTGTTTATGTAATTCAACAAGCAATAACTGATTCCTGTAAAACTAAATCCATGAAGCAGGTTTGTGAGAATAATCAGCATAGGCGCGGTTAAAAAATAGAGAAGGGTCCAACGGATGCAGGTAAGAACTCCGGACAAAATAAGCACCCCGGACATCCCTATTTTTTTCACAAGCCTGTGCATAACCATGAGACAGGGGACCTCGACAACGGAGCAAGCGAACATCATCCAACCAACCAGCTTGCTGTTTCCCCCAATCTGCACAAAATGAATGGGGTAAAAATTGTAGAAAAAACTGGTTCCCAGCCCATACATTAAATTAAAACCAATTAGTACAACCAGAGTCTTATCGGATAATACCTTCCATATAGAAGACTTATCTTTCCGTTCCTTAAAGCCCTTTACAGGCGGAATGGATAAGGAGAAGATCAGGCATAAGGCCATGGCTGCTGCCACAATCCAAAATATAGAGGAATACTCATCCTTTAGAAAATACCCGGCTAAAACAACGGTTACAGCATAACCGATGGTCCCTCCTAGCCGGATTCTTCCATAATCCCATTTGCTGCCGGCCAGGGACTCCAGGGTGAAATTATCATTTAAAGGAATAATGGGAACAAAAAAGGCACTAAAAGCAGCCACAAGGAATAACACAGGCCAATAACTTTTCGTAAGGTAAAACCCCAGCGCTGAAATAATGGAAGCAATGTAGAGAAAAGCAACCACTCCATTCTTTCTCTCTGCCCTGTCACTGATACTTCCCCAAAAGGTCTGTGCTATCAGCAGCACGATTGTGGATATGGATATCATGCTGCCAATCTGAGTTGTAGAAAAACCAATCTGAGCCAGATATAAGTTTAAATATGTATTATAGATTGCCTGCCCTGAAAAAAATATAAGATACACACAGAACAGTCCCTTGGGAAAGCTCATGCTTTTCTTTTCCTCTTCCATTACGCAACTCCATTCCAATTATTAAACTTTGTTTATTAATTATGTGTTGACAACAGTATATCATAGGCAAAATGGAAATTCAAGTTGAGGATTATAGTGATTTTTTATGATCTTTCTTATATTTTCATGTATATAGTGCACAATAACATATGTATCTCATAGCCTTTTTTCATTCTGTTCACCAAGGAATTTTCATCTAATCTCATGCCTTTTATTATTTTCATCCCTATTTTTAAAGTTTATTAAGTATTTAAAACATTATCGAATTCTTAAAAGAACATACAAAATGGGGTATATCAAATAGTCTGTACTGTGTAATACAGTCTATTTGACATACCCCTTTTGCTTATGCAAGCGTATCCAGATCGCTTCAGGATATTTTTTTTATGGCTTGAACAGCCATGTAAATTATTTTACTCAGTCTTCTGTCTTCTCACTGCATTTACAATCCATAATAAAATAACGGAACCAACGATAGAGACAATCAAGCTCCAGACATTAAATCCGGTAATGCCGGTTCCTCCCAGGAGGCCCATCAAAAAACCGCCGATTAAACCGCCGATGATCCCTACCACGATATTGGCGCCAGCGCCCATACTTTTATTATTACCAGTGAACATACTGGCAATCCAACCGGCAAGAGCACCAATAATAATCCAACTTATAATTCCCATCGTTTATTACCTCTCTTTAAAAGAATTATTTATAATGAAATTCATCATTATTTGTGTAAAAACCTGATAGTCAATAAAATCAAAATAAAACAAATCATCTTGAATTATTATAAAACTAAAAAAGCATCCTCGTAAGACATACGGGATACCAAGTATAAGTTTTTGTCCTCACCAGGTATTTATAGTTAGTTTGTACCATAATTGTATTTTTTATACATAGCGTAAGAAAAGGTACTGTTTCCAGTACCTTTTGGATTATTAGAGACAACATGATCTCATTATTTACTCTTCGCTAAGATTTATTCCCATGATTCCTGCCTGCACTTCATTAATCCTGTCATTGGCAATTATTGCTTTCCCCTTTACTCCCTCCAGACTATTTATAATCTCTCCATCCGGTACATTAGAGTAAGCACCGTTCTTATACTTTAGTACAGAATACTGAGACTTGTTTTCGTTATAATACGGAACTATTAACTCATGATATCCATTGTCTAACTTATCACTGACAATGATTGGTTCATTGATTAATGTAAATTCCTGAACAACATGCAGCTTTCCACCATTTTCAGATAACAGCAATGCACTGCTTCCACCGGAGCCGCTGGTATAAGGACCTGTTACCATAACAAATATTTCATCCTTACCATCATCATTTAAATCAATATAGTTATAAAAATAATTTGTCGTTTCAAAATATTCCTCCGGTACCTCCATGTCTTCAATTATCAGATCTCTTAGCTCTTTCAAAGGTTTTGACTCCGCTTTCATGCCTGTTATTCCTTCCGGTAACTTTAACATTGGCACTTCATCGGTCCTGCTGTTATTGGCAGCCGATGTTTCTTTTGAGCCAGCAGTTTCAGAATATGTAGTTTCTGACTGGGCCGTCTCTTTCTGGGTTACTTCCTCTGTTATTTTTGCAGATCCAGTATCCGTTTGCGTGTTTAATGCTCTGTTTCCGCAAGCACTTATGGACAGTGTTACTGTAATTGCAAGGCTTCCTAATAGCAGCATCCCGTATTTTTTGTTTTTCATCTGAATATCCTCCATTTGTTTTTAGGTTATACTGTATTCTCTCAAATAAATGTAACAAACTTGTATTATGCCTGCGGGTTTTTTAAATATTTTTCCCACTGCATGTCCAAAATATCATCTTTTCCCCCCACTGGCTGAATTAATAATATCTTTCCGCTTTCCTCTTCCAAAGTGACTTGATATTTGATATCCTTTATTGTCAGATAGCCTTTCCATATAAGCAATGATCTCGACGGTGTCTCTGAGTCAATTAACAGGTAAGGAGTTATATCAATCTCTCTTAATATGGGACCATATATCGTAATCTCCAAAACAGGAATCTTGCCCAGTTCCCGAAAGCATTGCCTGCGCGCCTCATATAGACTAAACCTGTCTCCTGTTTTAAGTTCAATAAGCTTTAGATTTGCATTACCGTCAGTTAGCAGCTTCATTTTTTCCTCTAGTGTTAACGTATTATTCTCTATTTTATCCATCTGAAAAACATTCATATCCATTTCTTTTGTCTCACTTAACAGCTTCCGGTCCTGATACTGAAAATAAAGATATGGAAAGATCAAGATTGCCAAACATAAGACAGTTATCTTGGTCAGATATAATACATAATTAAATGTCCTTTTCATCGATACTTCCTTTCCATACCAACGTCACTGTAGTGCCTTTGCCCACTTCACTCTCAAACAGTATTTCCCCTTTATGAATATTCATAATATTAGAACAAATTGCTAATCCCAGGCCTGCTCCCCCATCTGCTCTGGAACGGGATTTATCCACCCGGTAAAAGGCTTCCTGAATTTTAGAAATCTCCTCTTTTGGCATACCCATCCCGTTATCTGTTATTGAGATCCATACATTACCGCTCTTACAGCCTGTTTCAATCGTAATCTCGCCATTTACGCCAGCCGCTTTTCCACCATTATCTAATATATTTAATAAAACATTTTTCATAAGCTCCATATCTACTCTGATCGGAAAATTGATAGAAGATTTTTTCACGGCAATTTTCTTTTTATCAAAAACGGGTTTCATTGCTTCCAGGGCATCTTCCAATAAATTCTGAACGGTACTCACGGTATAATTAGGTGTTGCATTCTTTTCTATTAGTAACTGCATCATCTTGTTAGAAAGTGCTTCCAGTCTTTTTCCTTCCGAAATAATATAGTCCACGGCATATAGGAAATCCTGCTCCTCCAGTTTGCTTCTCTTTATTAAATCTGCATATCCTATCATGGCAGTAAGAGGCGTTCTGATTTCATGCGCCAAACTGCCTGCCAGTTCTTCCTGCTTTTTAGCAGTTTCCTTCAGCAACTTTATTTTTTCTTCTAATTGTTCCGCCATACCATTAAAATCGGCTGCCAAAATACCAACTTCATCTTTCTCCTTATATTCCACTCTTTCCGTATAGTCTCCTGACCTGATCTTTTTCACCGCATAAATCAATTTATGAATTGGTTTCGTTAACTTTATAACATTGACAGCGTTTAACAATGCGCTTATGGCCCCCACAGCAATTATGGTTATTATAAATATTCTTTGCTGCTCCTCTTTCTCTAAAAATATCTGTGTAAGATCTTTATGAACCTCAATTATAATAGGTCGTCTAAGCAACTCTGTCAGAACTGACATTTGTAAAAAATAACCCTTAGCATTTTTTTCTACTCGATATACAATCCTGTAAAGAGATAAATCACTACTCTTTTTATCTAAAAACCCTGTATCATCGTTCTGAAACAATACCTTTCCATTTTCATCGCTTATTCTATAAGATTCACCCTTCCAATTGTTTTTCAAAATATCAATTGCTTCCTCAATACTTTTTGTTGGTTCCTTATACAATGTACTGCTATCATTCGCTAGCAGCGTTACCAGATCCCGATGTATGCTTTCGATATTTTCTTTTTCCCTCTCAACCTCCAGCAGATATGCTTTATGGAATGTCATTGACAGCAGTACAACGCCCTCTAATGTCAATGCAAATAGAACGACCAGAAATGTATTTGAAAAAATCTTCCAGGAAAGTTTCATTTAATCCTCCAAACGGTATCCAATTTTAAATACAGATACCAATTGATCATATAGATCTAATTTTTTACGCAGTCTTTGTATATGCATATCAACCGTTCTGCTATCTCCAGTATACTCCCCTTCCCATACTCTCTCATAAATCTGCTCTCTAAATAATGCCAAATTCTTATTTTTAATGAATAGCACCAGTAATTTAAACTCTTTCTCTGCTAATGTAATCTCCTGTTCGTCTTTTGTCACCTTATGAGATGATACATTCACAGAAATATTTCTGTAAGACAAAATTTCATCTGTTTTATAATACCGCCTGAGCACGTTTTCAATCCTGGCCTGCAATTCCTCTATCTGAAAGGGCTTTGTCAAGTAATCATCAGCACCCAACTTGAAGCCCTTTACTTTGTCCTGCACACTTCCTTTTGCAGTCAAAAATATTACCGGAATCTCCATAGGACGGATAAATTCCATTAATTCAAATCCATTAGCCTTTGGCAGCATGATATCCAGAAGAATCAGGGAATACCTTTTTTCCAAAACCTTATTTGCTGCCGCTTCCCCGTCATAGACCTGTTCACATTCATATCCCATCGTTCTCAAGCTTAGCTTAATAAAATCAGATATAGGTTTTTCATCTTCGACAATTAAAATATTATGCATTTTATTTCCTTTCTATCCAGCTTCCCTTTTATCATTAAAAAGCCAGGTCCAGAATCTGATTCATGATATCTGTTAGTTTTTATCTTCTTATTATTTCATATTGTTCGCCTTACTATATAAATAAACATATAGATGTATCAATCTTGTAAAAACCGGCAAACAACATAGTCCAATATAATACGTTACTTTATTAATTACAACATAAAAAAAGACTCCACACTCTCATGTGAAGTCCTTTTTATCACGGAGCTCTCGTTCCGGCTGCAAATGCAGCCGAAAAAAACATCCCGGTTTTTCAAATTTTCTATGAGTTTCTTGCGCTGTCTGCAATTCCTCTATCAGTCTATATCATTTCCATTGGTTTCAATTACTTTTTTATACCAATCAAACGATTTCTTTTTTCTCCGCTTCAGCGTTCCGCTTCCGTCGTCTGCCCGATCCACATAAATAAAACCATATCGTTTGCTCATCTCTCCGGTAGAAGCAGAAACAATGTCAATACAACTCCAGACCGTGTACCCCATTAATTCCACACCATCCTCCATGGCTTCTTTCATTGCCTGGATATGGCTTCTTAAGTAATCAATGCGGTAATCGTCCTGTATCCTTCCAGCCTGATCAATCTCGTCCTTTGCACCCAAACCATTTTCAACGATAAACAGAGGTTTCTGATAACGGTCATACAACTGGTTCATGGTGATTCTAAGTCCCAGGGGGTCAATGCTCCAGCCCCACCCACTTGTTTGTAAATAAGGATTTTTCACAGAACGGATAATATTGCCCTCATTTGCTGTTTTATCATTCATATCTGCAGCTACGCAGCGGCTGGCATAATAGCTGAAGGAAACGAAATCCACTGTATTTTTCAAAATCTCCAAGTCACCGTCTTCCATAATAAGACTGACTCCCTTATCACGAAAGAGCTTACGGGCATAAGAGGGATAAGCCCCCCGCACCTGTACATCAATGAAGAATAAATTTTCCTGTTCTTTTTTCACAGACTCCCAAACATCCTCAGGATTACAGGAGTAAGGGTAAAAACTGCCTCCTGCAAGCATACAGCCCACCTGATTGCCCGGATCATATTCATGAGCCAGCTTAGTAGCCAAAGCGCTGGCTACCAAAATATGATGTGCTGCCTGATAGGTAGTCTGAGCTTTATTTTCCCCTTCCTGGAACGCAATTCCTGCACCGGAAAAAGGACTGTGTAAAATAATATTAATCTCGTTAAACGTCAGCCAATATTTTACTAACCCTGAAAATTCTTTAAAACAGGTATCCGCATAACGAAGGAAATAATCTATGACCTTTCTGTTTCTCCATGAACCGCATTTTTCCACCAGTCCCATGGGAGCATCAAAATGACACAGCGTCACCAAGGGCTCAATACCATACTTTTTACACTCCCAAAACATACTACGGTAAAATTCAATTCCCACCTGATTGGGCTTTTCTTCGTCTCCGTCAGGAAAAAGCCGTGACCATGAAATAGAAGTACGGAATACTTTAAAGCCCATTTCCGCTATTAAAGCAATATCTTCTTTATAACAATGATAAAAATCAATTCCCTCATGGCTGGGGTAATATTCTTCTTTCTGCAATTGGGGTTGGGGAACATTCCCTGTTTTTACTTCTAATCTTCGTACACCATGAGGAAGTACGTCAATATTACTTAATCCCCGGCCTCCTTCACGGAAGGCGCCTTCCGCCTGATTGGCGGAAATGGCTCCTCCCCAAAGGAAATCTTCAGGAAATTGAAAATCGCTCAATTTATTCCTCCTCTTCCGGTATATCCTCAAAACCAATCACCAAAGTCAGTACAAACGATAATACAATCGATAAAATCGTAATACCTGCGATCCATGCGATGCTGGTTCCCGGACGTTCCGGGTCAATAAACTGTACTCCGGTTAAAACACTGGGTGATACCATGGAACGGCTGGCAAGCCCTCCAATTCCAGCCAAACAGCCGCAAACAAATCCTGTAATCAAAGACGCAATCAAAGGACGTTTTAAACGAACGGCAACACCATAAAGGGCCGGTTCCGTAGTTCCTGCAATCAGAGCGGAAGACGCTGCTGCAAGGGCGGTTTGACGAAGTTCTCTGTTTTTTGTTTTTAAAGCTACTGCTAGTGAAACTCCGCCCAGGGAAAGGTTCGCGCCTATTTCAGACGGCATAACGGTTCCTTCCATTCCTGTATCAGAGATCGTCTGCAGAATCGTAGGAGTAAACACCCTATGCATACCTGTAATAACCAGTAAAGGCCATATTGCTCCCATAATACCAACTGCCAGAAAACCGAGTTTTGCCTGTACAAAGAATACAAATTTAGAAATCGACGTACCAACTAAAATCCCTGCAGGTCCAATGATTAAGATCGCAATAGGAGCTGCAATTAATAATATCAACATTGGCTTTAAGAAGTTTTTCGTTACAGCAGGTGTAATTCTGTCAACTCCCCGCTCAATATAAGATAAAATCCAGGTCATACAGATTGCCGGAATTACTGTATAAGTATATTTTACAGACGCAATTGGAACTCCCAGGAAATGGGCCGCTGTCTCTCCAACCGTTACCGCCTCCATTAAACTACGAAAATCCGGATGAATTAAAGTTCCTGCAATAGCAATGGCCAGGAACATATTCGTTTTAAATTTCTTAGAAGCAGAAGCTGCTACCATGGCAGGCAGGAAATAAAAGGCGCCGTCACCAATGGAATTAATGATCTTGTAAGTGTCACTGTCAGCAGGCAATATATTTGCCATAGCCAATAACATAACTAACAACTTTACCATGGAGCCGCCGATAATTGCCGGAATTAACGGAGACATGGTTCCAACGATGGCGTCTAAAATGTTATTTCCAATTTTTTTAAGGGTCAAAGGCTCTTTCTTCTCTCCCCTTGCAACTTTACTTTCTTCTCCAAAGTCACCTAACTTTAATACCTCCTGATAAGCAGTTCCAACATGATTTCCAATAATAACCTGAAATTGCCCTCCCTGCTTTACAACTCCCATAACGCCGTCAATGGCTTTGACCGCCGCTTCATTTGCCTTACTTTCATCCTTTAAGACAAATCTCAAACGGGTCATACAGTGGGTAAGGCTGGAAATATTATCGATTCCCCCAATATTTTCCACAATAGCTTTTGATACAACTGCATAATCTCTTGCCATTTTTCTTTCCTCTCTTATAAATTAATGAATTCGTATAGTTTTAGCTGATTGTGATTATACTGTTTATCAAGTTTCTTGTCATTAGTTCTAAGACGCAAAAAAACAAGTGACATCAATTCTCACTTGTTTTTTTTACGTAACAGTATGTTTTTTTAATTCACAACTTTCCTAATTTGAATTATGATCCATTTCTTCGGAAGTATACCGGTACAGCTTCTTCCCCAGTCGTTCCACAATGCTGATTGCAGGCATTTGAGTGGTAATATCATACACCTTTAGGCGCGTATAAGTCACATAATAAGCAATGTTATAGTCCGATAACTTCGCTACAGTACAATTCTCCGTATTGGTCACACTGAAAATCTGGCAATTTTGTTCCTTAAAACGGATCACATGACCAATGGTATCATTCGACTCTCCAGAAACTGAGAATACAATGACCAGGGCATTTTCAAAAAATCTGCTCTCCGTGGGATAATGAGGTTCGTCAATATAAAGACAAAACTTTCCCATACTGGAAAAATACCTTGCCCCATATTTTGCCACAATCCCGGACATGCCGCTGCCTACAAAAATAATACGGTTTGCACGAACAATCACTTCCGTCAGCATATCCAGCTTTTTCTCAAATTCGTCCGAAGTTGTTTTCTTTAAAAAGTCAATGACTTCAGTCACATCGTCCGTAGCAGACATTTCTTTGCCCTTATCAAAATGCTGCTTTAACTTTACCTTAAATTCGGCATAGCCGTTACAATCCATTTTCTTACAAAAGCGCAGTACCGTAGAAGTGGAAACATGGGCTTCCTGAGCCAATTCCCGAATTCTCATGTACTTCACTTTATCATAATTTTTCGTCACATATTGATATACTTCCATTTCCAGATCATTCAGTGACTTAACCTGCTCCACACGAAACATCCCTGTTCTCCCTTCTACGAAATACTCTTTCCTGGCCTATTTCATTTCTCTGTCTATGCTCTAAAACTTCTTTTCCCATTTCCAGACTTCGTTTTCAGCTTCTGTCAAAAATCCCAGATCCCAATAGAATTGTTGATCACCGCCAACCATACCTTTGCATAATGGGTATTTTTTCATAACTCTATTAGCCAATTCATAAATCAAAGCCCTGGCAATACCTTTACGCCTGCACCACCATGCCACACCCAAAGGCTCAAGTTCACAAAATTGCATCGCCTCATGATACCATATGATAGCAAGTCCCACGGGTTTTCCTTCCGGATCAAGAACAACCAAATCCAATTCAGGATCATACCCTTTCATCCTTTTTAAATCTTCAAACCCAGATTTTATATTATTTGCAGTAGGTAACGTATAATTGAACGAAAACATATGAGCATTGGCCGAATAAAACGGCGGAACCGCGTTTCCGTCTGCAAATGAATAACCATCACTGAGTTCCATATGAAATAAAGTTCCGTCAAAAGGCAGGATGTTTATCTTACTAACAGAATCTGCTTTTACAAAACCTCTTTCTTTTGCCGTTTCTCTTACAAGATTTAAATAGGGTGGAATGGTAAGTTCAAGGTACCTTGTTTTGTCCTCGTAGGGTGCATTTCCCTTAAAACAAGACATATGGGTTTCTGCATGATGAAACATTTTTGTTAAAAGTTCCTTGTCTTCCGTGCGGCCTTGGCTGTCATAAATAAAGAAAGCATCTCCCTGCCACGCCCCAATACTTATCGCCGCAGCGGCAAGTTTCTGCTCTTCAAACCACAACCCTGTTGTTTGCTCCCAATTGGCTGTGTTATTAGCCAATGCTGAATGAATGCCCCTATCAAATTGCAAATAATTAAACTGATAAGCTGGAAATCCAATTGAATAGCTATTAAGTATTAGTTCTTCTATCTGAGCAAAATATTCATCCGTATAATATATAAATTTATATGCCAACTGAATCACCTTTCTTTATATATGAATAAATCTTCATCTCATTGTTATAATTATTGCCGGTAAATAAGCCGGTTGGGTAGTTGCATGAATCTCTCGGTTTGCTCTTATCTTTACGAAATAAGCCACTCTTTCGCCTTTTCCAAATCATCGATACAGGTCATCATAAATGAAATATCTGCTTTTTTCTTTTTAATATAATTTTTCATTTTTAAATCCAAACCGACAAATACTACTTTACGCAGCGGCTTCTTTAGCATAACAAACCTATCAACGATCCATTCTAAAATATCTTTGTCAACTTCCGAATCATCAAGAACAACTACAAGAAAGGAGCTCGTTGACGGTCTGCTGATTTCTATCAGATCCCGTTTAAATTTCTGCTTTAACAGTTCTTTTTCACCATAAAGGGAATCCAAATGTTCGCACCATACTTCTCCGCCATTATAAAATAAGGAAAAAGACTTTTTATTCAAACCAAGCTCATACTTCTCCATAGAATAAATCCCCCAAATTCCCCATTAGATTTTTCGTTCCATACAAATTGAATCAGGCATATCCGCGTACTGCCCATAGTTCGGCATAATTTTGTATCCTGCCTTTTTGTACATAGAACAAGCTGCTTCTAACGGTTTACCAGTCTCTAAAATGCACCATCGATATCCTTTGATCTTTGCCTTTGCCTCTAATCTTCGAACCACTTCTGCACCCAATCCCATATTTCGATACGATGGTTCCACATAAATTCGTTTTAACTCTGCATGATCTTCATCATACATTTTAAAGGAACCGCACCCAATCGGTTTCCCTTCCCGATATGCCACAATCACGTCATGGATACAATCTCTTTGATTGTATTGTTCATACTGACTTCTTTGAAATTTACCCCCAACGATTTCATCAAGGGCACTGTCCAATCGATTGCAAAGCATTGCAAAATCCTGATCTTCCCCATCCGTATCCTTAAACTCCAATTCAGAAAGAGTTAACAACTCCGTTTTTGCCTTTTTGCTGAACTTATTTATTACAGCATCATATGCTTCATCAATCATCTGAAACAACATGTCCAGATCGAAGAAATCATCCAGGTTAATGGTATTCCAATAGGGCTGCTGAACCGGCGGGCAGTGATATCCGCGTACTACAATCCCCGGATAAAGCTGCCGGTAAAGACTTGCTTTATCCGGCACACATTTTAACGTTATCTTGTAAAACTTTTCCTCAGGATTAAATTGTGCAAAGATCTTTCCCATAACCTTATAGCAGATTGGGTATTCACCAAATGGCCTTGCCTCATATGCACCTGGGTGCCTTAAACAGTATTCTTCTATCGCCTGAATTACTTTTGTATTGTTCTCCATATTTTGTCTCCTGAAATGAAGCAGAACCCATATCCAGTGTCAGAACCTCTAAATTCTTCTCTATAGCTTCTGAATTATCATATATTGAGCTTTTTATTATTACTATAACATAAAGAAAACCAATGGAATACCCAAAGAATCCACAAAATCATTATCATATCATAATTTTGTGGATTCTTCTTAAATATTTCTTATTTCATTAAATAATCGAAAGTGCCAGTTCCATCATCCTGGTAAAAGAATTCTGCCTGCCTTCAGCAGAGATTTCTTCCTCTTCAAATGGCGAATCTGAAATCGTTAAAATACATAATGCATTTGCTTTTCCATAGGCCGCATTCGCATAAAGAGCAGTAGACTCCATCTCACACGCCAGAACTCCCATATCTGCCCACGATACACCTGTTTTCGGTAAATCCGGTTTATAAAATGCATCTGTGCACAGAATATTGCCGACATGATATGGCAGATCCATCTCTTCCGCGCACTGTACTGCCTGACGCAGCAATTTGTAACTCGCTGTACAGGAATAATCTCCCGGCAACTGGTATGTTGCCAGATAGTTCGTCTCCGTACAACTGCCGATGGCAATGATTACATCCCGCAGTTTTACTTGTGGCTGCATCGATCCAGCAGTTCCGATGCGGATTAAATTCTTCACGCCGTAATAATGAATCAACTCATAAGAATAGATCCCTATTGACGGGCAGCCCATTCCAGTTCCCATTACCGATATCCGTTTTCCCTTAAAGTAACCGGTATATCCCAGCATTCCTCTTGTCTTATTAAACTGTGTTACATTTTCCAGAAAGTTGTCAGCAATAAACTTCGCCCGCAGCGGATCGCCCGGAAGCAGAATTGATTCTGCGATATCACCCGGTTTTGCATCAATATGAGGGGTTGGCGTGTGTTTCATAGCAATATTTTCATTCATCCTTTTATCTCCCTTCCCTTTTGTTTTTTACCATTTCTTCCACTTCTTTTCGTTCCGGAATTGATGATGCCGCTCCTGGCCTTGTTACTGCAATGGCCGAGGCAACCGACGCCCGATGCAAAACATCCTCAATCTTTTCATCTCTCATGATTCCCGAGATAAAATATCCTGTATATGTATCTCCTGCCGCCGTTGTATCAACCGCTTCCGCTCTTACCGCCTCCTGGCGGTAAATCTGCTGCCCATCCCAGTAAAGAGACCCTTTTTCCCCAAGTGTCATGACTATTTTGGCATCAGGAAATTTCGCCGCCAGCTTTACCAGCACTTCTTCATCACTTTCGCCCGATGTTTCAGCCAAAGACGCTGCTTCCACCTCGTTTACCAGAAAGTAATTTACCAGGTTTAACGGTAATTCTAAAACCTTATGATCCATTGGAGAAGGATTCAGTACTATCGTCATACCTATTTCATGTGCCCTGCTGATGATATATCCCAGTTCACTGATCTCATTTTGCAGAACAACAAAATCCCCAACGCAAAAACCAGACAGAACCTGTTCAACATGTTCTTTACTAATCCTTTGGTTCGCTCCGCCAAAAAGAATGATGCAGTTATCCCCATCACTGTCATTCTGAATGATCGCATGGCCGGTCTGCACTTCACCCAGGACTGTAATACAGCCTGTATTCACTCCCGCCCGTTTAAGGACCTCCAGCAAAAATTCGCCCTCATTCCCGATAGCTCCGGCATGATATACTTCTTCCCCCGCTCTGGCCAGGGCAATAGACTGATTTAACCCCTTCCCGCCGCTGAACACATTTAAATATTCTGAAGATATGGTCTCTCCTTTGCGCACAAAGTGTTCTACTTTATATACATAATCAATGTTCATAGAGCCAAAATTTAATAGCTTCATATTATACCTCGTAGCTTTTTATGGTTTGGATTAGCAATTCTTTAAAACGAGTCTTATTAAACTCCATTGCAGCAAGCACATTCTTTTCACTGCTATCTACCGGATAGCAGACTTCTCTTCCGATATCCTCCTTTGGCGCCATACCTATATAATCACGGTAATCGCAGACAGTCATTCCTCTTGTAAACTCTCCCTTTGTCTCCACATCTACATGCATTGGCAGTGCACAGGTAATAATTGCCGGATCAATCAACCAGGCTATCGCACAAGCATCACACAGCTGCGATTGCCTCCCCTGATTGACCGAATATTCCAGTAAATCTGCTGCCGCTGCCGCTACCAGTCCCGGCAGCGCCTTAAGCTGTTCCACCTCAGCTATTGTCATGGAATTCTGGCGGCACAGGTTAAGCCCAACCATCCGGATTGGAATTCCGGATTCATAAACAATTTTTGCTGCTTCCGGGTCCACAGCTATATTAAATTCTGCACAGGCATTATAATTTCCAGTTGTAACCGAGCCCCCCATGGAGATGATTTCCGGAATCTTATGTTTTAACTCCGGCTCCTTTAATAGTGCCTGTGCTACATTAGTCAATGGTCCTAACGTCACCAGCGTCATGTCTGTCTGACAGCGAAAAGCATCAATCAGCGCATCCACCGCATGTTCCCTTTGCTGCTCTCCCTTCAGGCTCGGAACCATGATATTCCCTAATCCACTGCTGCCATGAACATATTCTGCCCGTTCAGGTTTTGCAAACATCGGCATATCATAGCCGGCATAAACTGGAATGTCTCCATACCCCGCCAGCTCCGTCACATATCTGGCATTGCGAAACGTATGATCAAGTCCGGTATTTCCCCCAACCGCCGAAATCCCGACAACAGAAAGATGCTTCATTGCCAGAAGCAGCGCAAAACTGTCATCTATTCCTGGATCACAGTCAATCCATACTTTCTTACTCGTTTCCATCGTTTATGCACCTTCTCTCTTCAATCCTTTTTCGATCCGCTTCCTCTGATTGATTCGTATCATATTAATCAATACAAGGGCAAATATAGTTGCCGCATAGGGAATCATTTCAATAAACTCCGTTGGAAAATTAGTTCCCTGACTTTTCAGCGTAGTAGCCAGGGCATCCGAAAAGCCAAAGAAAACTGCTGCTACCGCGGTTCCAATCGGATTACTACCGGCAATATTCATGGCTGACAAACCGATATATCCTCTGCCGTTTGTCATATTCTTCATAAAGAAGCTAACCCATCCCATCGACATGAATGCTCCCGCAAAACCGCAAAGCACTCCTGAAGCCAGAAATGATATATAACCAATCTTTTTTACATTAATTCCCACCGATGCCGCTGCCTGCGGGTTTTCCCCAACTGCCCGCATCCTGAGTCCCAGCCGGGTCCGATACAGGAAAAACCATACCAAGTAGATGCTCAAGAATGCCAGATAAGTAAGCAGGTTATGCCCCGACAGTACCTGCCCTAAAAACGGAATCTTATCAATTAGCGGTATTGCCACCGAGGGAATCGTATAGGCCTTAATCGCTGCCGATGTAGCCGCCTTTTCTCCGGTCAGCAAATACATGACAAATACTGTGCCGCCGCTGGCAACCAGGTTAAACGCTATACAGGTCAGATAAAGATCTGTTTTACCGGACAGATTGGACACTGCCAGTACCCCGCCGGAAAGTACACCAAAGATAACCGCTCCAAGTAAGCCGATCCAAACATTCCCGGAAAGACCGGCAAAAATTACACCTGCCAGTGCTGCCGAAAGCATCATTCCTTCCAATGCCATGTTAAGCATTCCGGCTTTCCGGTTAATGACCGCTGCCAATGCTACAAAAATCAGCGGCGTTGACAAACGCAGTACTGAAAACCCAAAATTTGCAAACCATTCTATTGTAAACATATGCGTTTCTGCATGGATCTTACTCCACGCTCTCCTTTCCGGCTTCTGCTGCATTTTCTGCCAAAATTTCCTTTGCTTCTCTTTCCCGGTCCATCTTCATGTCCTTCTGGGCCGCTTTATAGATTAGTTTTTTCTTATATCTTCCCATGAATTCTTCAGCCGCTACCAGAAGAATAACGATTCCCTGGATAACAGTAATGAACTCAATCGGAATATCACCTTTGGAGTTTACAACATCAGCACCGATCCGGATATATGCCAGCAGAATCGCTGCTACCGGAACCAGAATCGGATTCTTTCTGGCCAGAACGGCAACCATCAGACCATCAAAACCATGCTGGGTACTAACGACCCATTTGTAACGATCATAATTGCCCAGAATCTCACACGTACCGCCCATACCGGCAAAAATGCCGCCAACTAATTGAGCCAGAATAATCGTACCGTTCATGTTGATACCGCTAGCCTTGGCAAAATTCGGATTACTTCCCACAACCCGCATCTTATATCCAAAAATGGTCTTATAGAACAAAACTCCAACGAAAGCCACAGCGATCAAAGCAACAAAGAATCCTGACTGAACGCGAAACTTTCCAAAGATCATGGGTAGCTTTGCCGACTCCGGAATCATATAGGATCCCAGCGAACCAATAGACGGATCCCGCATGAAATACTTCAGCACCCAGATCGATAAAAATGCTAAAATGCTGTTAAGCATCAGGGAGACAACCACAATATTGGCCTTAAACTTAACATCCAACCATGCCGGAATCAGGGAAACTAAGAACCCCACGATTGCGCCAACTGCCAGCAGGATCAAAAGCATAACCGGCGTCGGCAGGCCCGCTCCGCCTAATGAAATAGCAGTCAGAGAAACAATACACCCTGAAAACATAAAAATGCCTTCACCGGAGAGATTAAACTTATTTACTGCATATACAAAACAAAAACATAATCCGGTAAATGTAAACGGAATGGCCAGATTAATTATGCTTCCGACTCTCCGCACAGAAGAGAACGGGCCTAATACAAATTGCCTGATAACGTAGACCGGATCATCACTGATGGCAAACAGTGTAACGAGTGCAATTCCATAAGCAATGCCGATAGCAACAAGGATGCGCACCAATTCGACTGTTGTTTCTATTCGCCTTGTTTTGCTCATAGCACATCCTCCATTTCTTTTGCTGTCATTGTTTTAATACCCAGCATATATTCCCCCAATTCGTCTTCCGAAACGAGATTTGCCTGCTTAAATGCTGCCACAATCTTCCCTTTCCGCATAACCAGCAGCCTGTCAGAACACTCCAGTACTTCATTCAAATCGGCTGAGATCAGCAGGGAAGCCGTCTTTTCTTCCCTTGATTTACGGACAATTGTCTTACGAATCATTTCCGCTGCACCAACGTCAATTCCCCTGGTCGGCTGATTGGCCAGAATAAAATTGCTGCCGGAAGTAAACTCTCTGGCCACCACCACCTTTTGGATATTACCACCGGAAAGCATCCGTACCGGCTGGTTTCTATCATCACAGGCTATTTCAAAATCTTTAATACACTGGTCAACAATCTGATCAATATATTTTCGGTTAATAAAAGGGCCCTTCCGGTACTGCGGCTGAAAATAGCGGTCCGATATGATATTATCCCGAATTGACATATCTCCGGCACAGCCAAAATCCATTCTGTCTTCCGGAATAAATGCCAACCCCAACTGCCGGATCTGGTGAACAGTTTTTCCTGATATGCTGGTTCCGTTAATGGATACTTCACCGGAAGAGAAGATACCAAGTCCTGATAATACGTCAGAAAGTTCACTCTGGCCATTTCCTTCTACACCGGCAATGCCTACTACTTCACCCGCACGAATATCAAGAGAGACACCATCTAGTACGGTCTTTCCCATTTCGTTGATCTTAATCAGATTTTTGATATGTACAACAGCTTCCCCGGGCTTTGGCTGTTCTTTATCAATCCTTAGTATGACATCCCGGCCAACCATCAGTCTTGAGATATCGGCTTCACTCATATCCTCCAGTTCATAACTACCCAGACAAAAACCATGGCGCAGAACCGTAACACGGCTGCAGATACGTTTTACTTCTTCCAGCTTGTGTGAGATAAAGATAATCGAATGCCCGCTCTTCCTTAACAGAATCAGCTGTTCAAACAATTCATCTGTCTCCTGAGGTGTCAGGACCGCCGTCGGTTCATCCAAAATGATAATTTTCGCTCCTCGAATCAACACTTTCATGATCTCAACCTTCTGCATCTGACCAACCGAAAGGTCCATCACTTTCATCTTGGGATCAATATTAAAATTATACTTTTCTGCTACTTCTCTGGTCATCTCCACTGCTTTGTTGTAATCAAAGGTTCCCTTTTTCATTGGTTCGATTCCCAAAGCCACATTCTCCGCTACAGTCAGTGATGGCACCAGCATAAAATGCTGATGTACCATTCCTATGCCTTTATCAATGGCATCCAGTGTATTTTGAATCTGAACCTCCTGCTCTTGTACCACAACACGTCCGGACTGGGCATTTTCCAACCCGAAGAGAACTTTCATCAACGTCGTTTTTCCTGCTCCGTTTTCTCCTACCAGAGCCAGAATCTCTCCTTCATTCAGCCAAAAGGTAATGCCCTTATTGGCGACAAATCCATTACTGTAAATCTTAGTAATGTTCTCCATTCTCAAAACTTCACCAGACATATCTTCCTCCTACGGCAAACTGCCGAAATTTCTGTAAAAAATCCCGGCAGTTTACGCTTTGTTCTGTTAAGGTGCTACACTGTCAAGCATTGCCTGATACTCGGCCTCATCCGCAAAATCATAGTAAGATTTCACTGACTTTTCACCGCTGACGATCTTAGACTGTGCCTCTTTCATATTCTGACGCACTTCTTCCGGAACGGATTCTTTGAAGAAATCATTATCAACATATCCAACGGAACTTTCCGCCAGACCCAGACGGTTTACTTTCTTCCATACATCTTTTCCAGCTTCAACATCATGGAAAAATGATACAAAAGAATCACCGACATTTTTCAGCATGGAGGTTAAAATTACATCGGCAAGTTCCGGATTCTCGGAATTTTTATAATACTGATACTGATCAGAATCCACACCAATTGCCCAGGTGTTCAGTTCTTTGCAAGCTTCAAACAAACCGCCGCCGGCTCCGCCGGCCACCTGATAGAATACATCAGCTTTTTTATCTCTTGCCTGAGAAAGACAAAGTTCTTTCATCTTGGCCGGATCCGTCCAGGAACCAACGGTTGCCTTAACAACTTTGCACTCCGGATCGTAATCCTGAACACCATTTACAAAACCGGTGACAAAGTCAGCAATAACCGGATTATCCATTCCTACATTAACTGCCACAACTTTTGATTTAGACATACCGGCTGCCAGCTGTCCTACCATGTAAGAGCCCTCATTCTGGGCGTAGAAAATAAGAGCCAGGTTTTCCGGTATCTCAGATTGATTCATAGAATCATCAAAACATACAAACTTAACCTCCGGATATTCCTTCGCCAAGCGGATCAAAATATCACGATACGTAGAGGATGCCACGATATATTCATAGCCTTCGTCTATGGTATCCAGCATGGCATCTTCCCATTTATCCGCTTTTGTCTCATCGCCGGCTTCAACCGTCTTACAATCCCAACCTTCCGCACGGAGTATTTTCATTCCCTCTTCACCGGAATCGTTAAAAGACTTGTCCCCCAGATTTCCTACAATATAGGCAATCCGCCCCTTTTCGCCGTCTTTGGCAGCCGGAGCTCCACTTTCGGTTTTCGTTTCCTGGCTTCCGGTATCAACTGCACTTGATGTTTTTGTTATTCCTCCCGAACCACAAGCTGTAAGACCTGCTGCCATTGCCGTGGCTATCACAACCGCAATTACTTTCTTTACACCTTTTTTCATATAATGCCTCCTCTTTTTTGTTTGACTTCTTGTTTTATTTTCAGCACGACGTCAGGTTGCGAATCCATTTCATGGATCGAATCCGCCAAACTCCCACCAGTGCTTCTAATACAATATTAAATTTAATGATTCCAATCACCACAGCAGCCGGCCAGTCGAAAACAAAAGCACCTAATGATGCAAGCGGTATGGTAATCAACCACATCGTGAAGATATCCGTGACCAGCCCTGTCTTCCCGTCTCCCCCGGCCCGCAAAGTGGCAATGATTCCAGTCATCTCCACACCGGAAAACGGCCAGATCAGTGCCAGAATCGCCATAAATTGTATGGCATAAGCCCGGGTCTCATCGGTCAGCCGGTAAAGTTTTGTAAAGGGTATCCCAAACAGAATCATTATCATCCCCAGCATCGTTCCTCCGGCAAATCCAAGAACCAGAACACTGTAAGCCTGCTTTTTAATCTCCGTCTTCTTTAGACCCGAACCGATCGCTTTACCGATCACAACACTGCAGGCTTGTAAAATTCCATTCATAACGCAGGCAACCAATTGGTAGAATGTATTTGCAATATTATATCCGCCGACTACACTGATGCTCATCTGCCCGGTGATAGCACTTCCCGCTGTCGTTCCCGTTGACCAGATCAGCTCATGGATAACAATTGGAATACCAATAAGGTAAAAATTCCTACTTAACCGTTTGTCCGATTTCAGCAAATCTCTTACTTTCATCTGAATTCTTTTTTCCTTTTTAAAGACAAATACTACCAGGATAGTAAATTCCACCAATCTGGCAATCACGGCTCCCAGGGCCGCCCCCTGAATCCCCATACAAGGAAATCCGAACTTACCAAAAATCATACAATAATCCAGCAAAATATTTATTGGATATGAAATCACATTGGCAATAAACGATATCTTAACCTGTTCAATCCCCCGGCAGCAAGCAAACATCATAGTACTCATACCACACGGAAGATACATGAAAGCCGCGATCCGCAGATAAGAAGTACCCAGTTCGATAATCGAAGGGTCACTGCTGTAAATCCGCATAAATGTCTGTGGAAATGTCAGTACCAGAAGTGAGATCGCTGTTCCGAAAACGGCAACTGCCCGGATACCTGTCGCAAATAGTATTCTTATCTCTTCCTTGCCCTGGCGCCCCCAATATTGAGCAATCAGTACGCAGCATCCGGCTGAAAAGCCGTTGCATAACGTATAAAAGATAAAAAATATCTGCTGCGCCTGGGAGACTGCTGACATTTGCAACTGGTCAATTCGTCCCAGCATAATGCTGTCTGCCGTATCAACACTAACCCGCAGAAATTGTTGCAGTATGATGGGTACCGCTAACATTAGGATCCTGGAATAAAACTGAGCCTCCCTAATAATTGGAAAGTCTTTTCTTTTTACTAAACTCATAGTTCACGGCTGTTACCAATGCAGCCAATCAACCACTCCTTAAATAAATCGACATGGATATCCATTGCTACTTTCACATTGGGCTTCCGACCTAGTTTATTTCTCAAATCTACTGCGGTATGTCCCACCGCATAAGAATCCATACACTCAACATCGACAAAGTAATCATTACAGACCAGACACTGGGGACACAACGCCGCCGCCAGGGCCAGGGCATCGTGCATCACCGCATCCTCGCCACCTTTTTCATGCCGTCTGAACATATAATCCAGAATATCGGCTGTCAGCAGCGCGGCTCTCGTCCCTATACTTCTTAAAATTTCTGCATCTTGATGATTCATAATTGCCAGTTCCGTCACATCCAGACCGA
The DNA here is from genome assembly GCF_900105215.1 of Lacrimispora sphenoides. Classification (NCBI taxonomy): domain Bacteria; kingdom Bacillati; phylum Bacillota; class Clostridia; order Lachnospirales; family Lachnospiraceae; genus Lacrimispora; species Lacrimispora sphenoides. The sequence goes on from NZ_FOIP01000001.1 coordinate 1,071,765, forward strand.
CCATAGTGCAAGGAATCCCGGATGCTAAAACCAGCCTGGCCGCTACCGGGTCCACCCAGATATTAAATTCAGACGTGTTGGAAACATTCCCGCCTTTTACCGCCCCGCCCATGAACCAGATGTGCTTGATCTTTTCTGCAATGTCCGGATAAAGCGAAAGAGCAATAGCAATATTGGTCATCGGTCCAATGACAAGCAGTTCCAACTCACCATTCAGTTCTTCTGCTTTCCGACGGATCACCTCAATTGCATTTTCTTTTGCAAAATCACTAGCCACAGCAGTAGGAAGTACAATATCGCCAAGCCCTGTCTGGCCGTGAGTATCACCATAGTACGGTGCTCTTAGAAACAGGGGCTCCTCAGCTCCCCGGGCAACCATAATATCAGCGCTAAGATACTCCATCAGGTTCAGATTATTCTGTGAGGTGTACTGGTGCGATACATTTCCATTTACCGAAGTAATAGCAGCCAGTTCAATCTCCGGGCTGTATAAAGCAGCTATAATCGCAATTGCATCATCAGTACCCGTATCACAGTCAATAATAAATGTTCTCTTTGCCATTGCCGTCAACCTCTCTTTCCTCTTATGCCTTTGATCTATTTCAATAGGATAACACTTTCCGAAAGTATTTATTTTATTAAATAATATCACTTTTTTTCCGTTTGTCAATTACTATTATATAATTTTAATAAAAATATACTTTAGGAAAACTATTTATTATGTACTTTTTTACATTTTCCCTTATCTTCGTCGTTGACAAATATATCTTTCTGTATCATAATTCATTTATAACAATGAAATGGAGAGTTGTCATGACAATCAAAGAAATTGCCCAATTAGCGGGTGTATCGATATCAACCGTATCAAAAATCGTAAACGGCAAGGATGACAGCATTAATCAAAAAACCCGAGAGCGAGTTCTCGAAATTGTAAAAGAGTATAACTATACGCCTTATGCCAGTGTCAAACTTGTTTCCGAGGCCAAGACTTTTGTATTAGGGGTATTACTTAATTCTTTCACCAGATCGAGCCTGTTTTTGAATGGCGCTATTGCTGTCGCTCAAAAAAATGGCTATGGACTTCTGGTCTACGACAGTCTGGGGTCGCTGGAAACCGAACTAAAAAACATCACTACACTATGTAAAAGTCAGGTAGACGGCGTAATCTGGGAACCGGTGAATTACGAAAGCAAAGAACACGAGCAATATTTCAAAAAATATAAAATAGAAGTCTGCCGCATTAATGCCCCATTTGACTCGAGTCATTATTTTATCGATTTTACCCAAATCGGCTATGAGGCGACTAAACTCCTCCTTTCCTATGGTCATACAAAAGTAGGATGCCTGATCAGGCGTGGCAGTATCCGTTCAAAATTAGCCCTTGAAGGTTTCAAAAAATGTCTTCTTGAACATGGGATTCCTTTTCGAGATAACATGATTCTTCCCGAGGAAAACGATGAATGGCAAAATCAGATCTTTGCACATTTACTGACCGGTATTATCAGTACCCATTTTACTTCCGCTCAATTGCTGGTTGAGGATTTAGAAAAGAAAAGGCTGCAGATGCCATATAACCTTTCACTAATCAGCTTAAGAGATGATCTGCGAGGGATTAGCCAGCCTTCCAAAATATCCAGTATTCGTATTCCTAATTATGAATTTGGTTCTTTTGTTTGTGAACGTCTCATTGAAAAATGCGAAAAGAGGCAGCTCAATACAGAAAATTTTCAAACCGCTTATCCGTTAGAGAACACACATAGCCTGGATGTTCCATATTTTTCCCAGACCAAGCAGATTGTTGTAGTTGGAAGTATTAACATAGATGTAATCCTGAATGTAACCGAACTGCCACAGCCAGGCCAGGTCGCCAGTACGAATACCAGCTTTACCAGCCCCGGCGGAAAAGGTGCCAATCAGGCCGTCGCGGTCGCCAAATTGGGACATCAAGTGTCCCTGATTGGAAAAGTAGGTAACGATTACGACTCGGCTCTCGTTTATTCGATTATAGAAGAAAACCACGTAAACACTCTGGGAATTCTACGCGACCCCCAAGCCGAGACCGGCAAAGCATATATCCACCTTCAGGACAACGGGGAAAGCACGATTACACTTTTGAACGGCGCCAATGAAACCCTAAGCCCGGAAGAAATCCTGATGCATAAGGATCTCTTCCAAAATACCAGCTATTGCTTATTACAAACGGAAATCCCTGAAAATGCCGTTGAAGCAGCCGCCCATCTAGCTCACGAATGCGGTGTAAAAACAATCCTGAAACCAGCTGTAATGAAGCGGTTGCACCCGTCAATAATGAAGTACACAGATATCTTTGTTCCAAATAAGACAGAAGCAGAGCTGCTATGCCCGGAAGAAACCACAATTGAGGGAAAAGCTGAAGCATTTATCAGGCATGGTGCAAAATCCGTTATTATTACCCTCGGACATTTAGGATGCTATATCAAAGATCCGACTTTTACCGGCTACCTGCCAGCGGTTCATTTTTCGACGATTGATACCACCGGAGCCGCTGATGCTTTCATAGGTGCATTGGCAGCTTACTTAACTGATGGGTATCCGATTGAGCATGCAGCCCGAATTGCTACCTATGCTGCCGCCTTCAGCGTTGCCAGACAAGGCGTCATACCTGCACTGATCGATCGCAATTCGTTGGAAGCTTACATCAAAAAAGTGGAACCCGACATTATTCAGTTCTGAAATAGGGAGGAATTTACATGATAAAAAAACAGATGCTGACCGATTCCTTAGAAAAACAAAAGCAAGAACTAAAAGAGCTGGGCCGGACACTTTTTGCCTGTCCCGAAGTCGGATTCCGGGAAGAAAAGACTTCCGCCCATCTCCTGTCATTTTTTCAAAAAAATGGCATCTCCTGTCAGGGCAATCAATCCCTGACCGGCGTCCGCGCAGATATTGGAGAGCGAAATGGCTCCGGTTATCATATCGCCCTGGTCGCCGATATGGATGCCGTTTATGCCGGTAACGGTGATAAAAAACAAGCGATTCACGCCTGTGGCCACAGCATCCAGGTTGCCGATATGGCTTTTACCATGAAGCTGATAAAAGAAAGCGGACTGCTGGATGAAACCGGGGGCAGCGTTACCTTTATCGCCACTCCGGCCGAAGAATTTATTGATCTTGATTATCGGGAAGCCCTTGTCCAGGCAGGAAAAGTTCGTTTTTTTTCGGGAAAGCAGAATCTAATTGCAGATGGTTTCTTTGATGACATTGACTGCATTATATCAGCTCATGTTAATAGTGAAGAGAATACCCTTTTTGATATCGGTAGCAGTCTTACTGGTTTTACTAAAAAGAGAATTATTTTCACCGGGCAGGCAGCACATTCCGGAGCATTGGCACACCAGGGTCGCAATGCCATGCATGGAGCCGCGTTATTTATTAATGCATTATCTTTTTTAAAGGAACAGTTTCCACCAGAAAAAGGAATTCATATTGCTCCGATTATCACAGCATGCAGCGGCAGTGTCAACACCGTCCCAGACCAGGCTGTTTTAGAGACCTATATCCGGGCCAATACGCTTAGTAGCCTTCTTGAAGCCTGTCAGTCGCTAGATGACTGCGTCAATCATTGTGCCCTCGCACTAAAGCTGAAAAGTTCAATCGAAAATCAGACCGGATATATGCCGCTTCAACAGTCTGAGCCGCTGCTTAAAGTTGTTTTCGAGAATATGCTCGACGTTTGCCCGTCCGAACAGATTCTTAAAAATCAAGTTTCCGGGGCCTCTGGTGACATTGGTGATTTGAGTTACCTCATCCCCTCCGTGCAATTCGGATTTTCCGGTATTGAGGGGCAGATCCACAGTGCCAATTTCACGATTCGCGATGAAGAAAATGTCTACACAAATGTGGTTCAAGTGGTTTTAGGAACTATTTATGATCTACTGACTAAGAAAGAACTGCAGACAAAATATGATGATTATGACGTTCGTAAAAATGCATACCTAACGGACTGGCTGGGGATTTAAAAAGATTTTTTCAATAACTTGAAAAGGATGACTAAGCCATCCTTTTTTTGTATTCTATAATAGTCTTCTTTACCCTTTTCAACTCTCAGCCAAACTTTTATGTACATATCTCCTTATAGTATTCCTGTCTTCGTCTTTGGAATGACTATTTGCATATAATATCAGTATAGCAAATAATTTGGCAAGACACATTAGGGGCACAATAAGGAATCCCCATAATTTAAATCAGCTATGATACTGTTCTCCATACAAGAATCTCCTTCTATTAGACATACCGCAATTACCACAATTAGGAATATATAAAAACCAAATGCGTATTAACTAGTCAGTGTATATAAAATTGATCTTAATTGCCATATTCTCCTTCCCAGTTAACCTACTACCAATAACAAGCGAAACAGCTAATCAATGTAACCATAAATAAAGTCAACAAAAAAGGACCACACTCTCTCATGTGAGGTCCTTTTCTATCACCCAACTCTCTTAAAATCAAGCCCAATTACTTTTCTTTAACGGGCATAAGGTAGTCTATGATAACCTTTTCACCCCGTTGGATCGGCTCTGAATAACGTTGACGTGTATAAACTTCGCACCAATAGAAATTTTCATAGTCAATTACTCCACCGGATTTTTCAATAGCTTCCGTAATCAACAAATATGCTGAATCTAGTATATCTGCAATATTATCGCCTTCGATTTGAACATGCGCGATTAAACCTTTAGGAATATGTTTAGCAAACAGCCCTTCTGGTATTTTTGAATTGGTTTGTACAAAGTCACCTATGATGATATTGAAGCTCTGTTTATCACTAAAATCATACATGAAGCCTATCCCGTCATTTTCGTCAATATCATCACAGCATTTGACATCTGATAGCCTGTTAAGTTTCTCAATTGTATCTCCTTGAAAAAAGTCCTGCCATACTTGACCAGCATTTGAAAAAGAGGTTTCCCGGAACATACCAACCATTAGGCGTTCGTCCGCTTCCTTATAAATGATTTTTTTCATTTCTGCCATAATTCGTTTTCCTCCAATAAATCTCATATCAGAAAAGTTAATCGGAAGGTTATCATTGAGTTTTGTAGGCCCGAGTAGCGTAATCCCATGATGTTCTTTGAATCCCCGATTTATTATATCTGTTTAAAATCCTTATCTATCAAAAAAACCTTATAAAATAAGCTTTACTACATAGTGTAGGCATGAAACGACTTATACAACATTAAACTTCTATTTATCAGTTTGGGTAACGATCCATTTAAACAACTCCTCCTGGCTCACCTTTCCAGAAGCCAATCCCAGTCCTAATCGAATCAATTCATCATCAGTACAATCTACTGACATCCCATTCAGTTGCAGAAACGTCATCATGACCAATATTCCGATACGCTTGTTTCCATCAATAAAACTATGATTATTAACCAGACCATAGCAAAGACATGCTGCCTTTTTCTGAATTGTGGGATATAGTTCATCTCCTCCAAATGTTTGAAAAGGTGCTTGCAATGCCGATTCCAGCAAATTGTTATCTCTAACCCCATCAAGTCCACCTGACTTTTTTATCAAAATGCTGTGAATTGAAATAACCTGTTCCTTTTTTTAAATAATCATTTAGCTAGCTCCTCAAAGGCTTTCATATGCTTTGCAAGAATCTGCTCTGCAACATCCTCAACCATCTGGTCATCTGCATTTTCATTTTCCTGAAGCTTGCTGTATTCAATAACAATATATCTAGGAGCATTGTTTTTTAAAATAACTGCCACGCCATTTTCATCTACTAGTTTAGCAACCTTTGAAAAATTCTGATTTGCTTCTGTCATGGATACTAAGTTTTTTAAATTTACCTGCATACAATCACATCCTTTCCAGATATATTATACGCTTATTCTAGGATAAATACAACCTATTTTTATATATTTATTTAAATCTTACACATAATATAACGCAAAAGCTCAGAGTGTGGCAAATCTACAGGCTTATTTTTCTAGTTTAAGCTTTCTTATATTTCAATAATCAGCGCTTTTCCAACATCAGTGGAATATGTAAATTTTTTATAACATTACATTTAGAGTGACGAACAAACTCTTTAACTGCTTCCATCTGGCTAATCTTCCTTTATTTTACTGGGTTTATAATTCTCTACTTACCGTATGATTCTATCAATAATAAAGCAATCTTAACTATATTGATTACTATAAATCGCTATAATTTCCTTGCTTTGATTACAAATGTTACAGGAAGCATTCTGGCTTTTTTAGCAAAATCACTATCCTTATATAATTGGATAATCTCATCATCAGATTCTTCAATCATTTCCTCAATAGCAAATCCCGCTTTTGTTAATGCATTGATATAAGTTGATAGCTTGCGATCCGATAAAGAGATTGCACATCCCTCAAGAGATACCATATACCACGATTCATCAAAATAACTTTTTTTAAAAGAAAGTGAATCATTTTCAATAGCAACACATTTATGTATCGGGTGAGACCAACTGAAAATAAAGAAACCATCTTTTTTAATGTAAGAAGAAATCCTGCAAAAAGTACGTTCAAGATCAGTAGCCCAACCCACGCCGTAAATCGAATAAACATAATCAAAGTAATCTTCGGGTATTCCGCAGTCTTCTTCCATTGGTGAACAGATTAATCTTGCCGGAATATCATACGATGATAAATGTTCCCTGGCCTTTTCTATTTGCTTTTCAGAAATATCTATCCCCCATAGTTCAGAAGCTTTGCGATCCCCAAGATATTTTAGAGAATGCCCGGTTCCGCAGCCTATTTCCAACAACTTTTTCCGGGACACATCACCAAAAAGATGACATTTTTCCTCAGAAACAAATGCTCCATACTTGGGAAGTGACGTTGTACCTATAACTTCATTACCTTTCGTGTCCCAAAAAGAACTGTTAGTTTTATGAATGTTGTTTTTATCCATTTCTACCGAAATAGCATAACCAACTTCACCAGCACCTATAATGTTAGTTCTGTGATTGGGATTCCTCTTCAAACCGTTTCCCTCCATTAATATAAGTTTAAAGGTCAGGCGGGGAAATGTTTTTATCGCTATTCTATCGTACCGGGCTAAAGATGGCGCTATTCCATGAAATCGACTGAATGCTCTTGAAAAAGCAGCCTGAGAATCATATCCATATCGCATAGCAACATCAATTATTTTTTAGCCCATTTTTACATCTATAGCAGCCATAGTTAATCGTCTGCGGCGAATGTATTCGGATAGTGGAATTTGAGCTAAAAAAGAAAAAATTCGGCGAAATTCCCACTCCGAGCAGTTCATGATTTTTGCTGCCGCACAGTAATCTATATCATTAGATAAATTATCTTCAATATAATCAAGCGCTTGGTTCATGCACTTCTGCCAATCCATTACCTCACCTCCTCGTTACAAATATATCAAGAATTCAGGGAATAATCATTGCATTAGGTGTATTTTAATGCAATGCAGATACTATAAATAACAGATACTATAAATTACTGTTAACTTTAATTGAATTCTGTCACAAAAATGTACTATTTTCAAGTTTTCTGCACCTTCATTAAGTTCCATGTTTTTTCGTTTCACTTCAGCAATTCTAATATATCTTCATCAATTGCTATATTGCATTGAGATCAATTATATATTCAAATTTTTACTTAATGTAATTATATACTATTAACCATAATGTGGAAATCGCTTTTTATAAAATAAAAAAGACCCCACATTTCATGTGAAGTCTTTTCATATCACGAAACTCTCTTCCCGTCTGAAATCCAGCCGCAAAAATCATCCCGATCCAAATAAATTTTGAGTAAAAAACCTTTACCCTACTCACAAACCCTTATAAAATAAGGATTTACTCCATAGTGTAAGGCATAAGAGCGATATGTCTTGCTCTCTTTATTGCAACAGTAAGCGCTCTCTGATGCTTTGCACAGTTGCCTGTGATACGTCTAGGAAGGATTTTTCCTCTCTCAGACACATATCTTTTTAATTTATTTACATCCTTGTAATCAATAACGCCGTTCTTCTCTCCGCAGAATACGCATACTTTTTTTCTTCTGCGCATGCCGCCTCTTTTGAACTTAGCGCCATCAGGTTTATCATTCCTATTATATGCCATTGGTACTACCTCCTGTTAGATTTAGTTGAATGGAAGCCCTTCGTCTTCGACTCCATCCGGAATATTCATAAATCCATCGCCGATTGCACTGGAGGGTGCCGGTCTGGAGACTGGCTGATAACCGCCGCCGCCTTCTCCGGGAGCTCCGCCTTTGCTATCTGCGAATTCCTGATCTTCTACAACGATATCTGTTGTATAAACCTTAATGCCGTCTTTATTCGTATAACTTCCAGTCTGGATCCTTCCGGAAATCAGTACTCTCATGCCCTGACGGAAATATTTCTCCGCAAACTCACCTGCTCTGTCAAATGCAACGCAATTGATAAAATCGGCTGTCTGCTCATTGCCGTCCTGATTCCTGCGGCTTCTGCGGTCAACTGCAAGGGTATACCTTGCGATTGCCATAGCACGCTCTCCCTGGGAATATCTTACTTCTGGATCACGGGTCAATCTGCCCATAAGGATTACTTTGTTCATACGATCACGCTTTCTTTATCTATTATGCCTCTTGTCTTACGCATAAGTATCTGATGACAGGCTCCATAATACGAATGTGTGCTTCCAACTCGTTGGGAGTTGTGGAATCGCCATCAAATTTGATGAAGTAGTAGAATCCTTCTTTCATTTTCTGAATCTCGTAAGCTAATCTCTTCTTACCCCATTCATCAACGTTTGTTACAGCGCCGCCGAAACGAGTGATATAACCTGTCACTTTTTCGATGGCTGCAGCTCTCTCTTCATCCTCGAGCTTTGCGTTAAGAACAACGGTTAACTCATACTTGTTCATGCTTCTTTACCTCCTTGTGGTCTCTGGCCCCTGCTTTCAGTTTCAGGAGCAAGGAATCTATATGTCACGGATTAATATTATACCGGAAACATCTGACAAAAGCAAGTCCTTTTCTCATTTTCCCGAACTTTTTCCTTTGATTTCCAGCATTTTAGGTCTTTGGCAAACCATCCTGCCCTTTTAGGCCCCTGGTGTTCTTCTCCACCAGCTTTCTCGGCACCATGACCTGATGGCTGCAGCCCATGCATTTTAATCGGAAATCCGCACCGACTCTCAAAACTTCCCACTCCTGGCTTCCGCAGGGATGGGGCTTTTTAAGTTTCACAATATCTCCAACCTCGTAATTCATATCCTTCGCCCGCCCCTTCCGTCCATGACAAATTTTCCCTGCTATGGTTATTTTAAAATAGAATCAATTTTATCCAATTCTTCTTGTGTAAATTTATGATTATCAAGACAAGCCGCACTGTCCTCCAGTTGTTTCACACTGCTGGCTCCGATCAGAACAGAAGTCACCGCTTCTTCCCGAAGTACCCAGGAAAGAGCCATACGGGCAAGTGTCTGTCCCCGCTCCAGGGCCAGCTCATTTAACTGCCTAATCTGATCCAGCTTCTCCTCTGACAGATAACGCCCGCCTACGGTCGTTCCCTGCCTTGCCGCTCTGGATTCCTGAGGAATGCCCTTTAAGTACTTGTCAGTCAGGGCTCCCTGGGCCAGAGGACTGTAGCAGATGCAGCCTACGCCATTTTCAAGCAGAGTGGAAAACAGTCCATCTTCCGCCCCTCTTTCAAACATGTTATATCTTGGCTGATCGATCAGGCATGGAACTCCCATTTCTTTTAGCATAAGAACCGCATCTCTTGCTTCCTGATCTCCGTAATTGGAGATTCCCACATAAAGAGCCTTTCCCTGTCTCACAATATCAGCCAGCGCTCCCATGGTTTCCTCTAATGGGGTCCCCGGATCCGGCCTGTGGTGGTAGAAAATGTCCACATATTCCAACCCCATCCGTTTTAAGCTTTGATCCAGGCTGGCCATTAAGTACTTTCTGGAGCCCCAGTTTCCATACGGTCCCGGCCACATATCAAATCCGGCCTTGGTGGAAATGAGCAGCTCATCCCGGTATTTTCCCAGATCGCTTTTTAAAATCTCTCCGAAATTCTCCTCCGCTTTTCCTAATGCCGGAGAACCGTAGTTATTGGCCAGATCAAAATGGGTGATTCCCATGTCAAATGCCCTTAAAAGAATTTCCCGCTGCTCCTGTAAAGGCTTTTCCATACCAAAATTCTGCCATAGACCCAGGGACACCATGGGAAGTAACACTCCGCTTCTTCCGCAACGTTTGTATTCCATTTTCTCATATCTGTCTTCTGCTGCCTGATACATACCTGTTTCACCTCTTATTTATTTTTTATGCTTCGCCCAGCATCGATTTCCGATGCCGGTTTTTTCTAAAATATAAGGCGGATTCAAGCGAACCCGCCAAAACCGACCTGCTTATTTCTCCTTTAAACGAAAACTTTTAAGTAATTTCGTCAAAAAAGACTCCCTTTAAAGGCCTGATCCGTTCAACCAGAGACCTTCTGTCCTCAGGCACCGTTGGCATACTATATCCAAACAGCCAGGAGGTCATTTCGCTGATCCCCATGGACAAATGAGGCTTGATCCCGGATCCATCTTTAACCGGAATAAGGGAGGAACTGTCCTGCCCCAGCTTCCACCGGAACACTCCGTCATTCTGGCGGATAAAGTCATCCTTTACCTCAATCAACAATTCCATCTCGCTGATCGGGCACTCCTCTTTTAAACGTATCACGGAAACAAACTGTTCCAGATGAATGATCCTGCCCATGACAGCCGGCTTTAAGGGACCTGTTTTCTTTATAAAATCAGGCAGGCAAATAAGCTCCCGCTGATTTTCTGCTGTCTCTCCGTAATAAGCCCACACACCGGCCAGTCTTTCTCTCTCATCTCGTGTAAAGAGAAGAATTAAATCTCCTCTGTCGCTTCTGACTTCCCTGCTTAAGTTTAAATAATATTCCTCATCTCTGAGTGCATAGACCTCATACTTCTTTTCCAACTGCCTTCCCACAAATCTTGCAGCTTCCCTGCATTCATCCGACCGCTCCACAAGAGCACGGCGGCTAAGGTGCATCCGTCCTTTTTCGCTCAGCGCTACTTCCGGAAGATCACAGATATAGGTAAAATCAAAAGGGAAGTAAATCGACGGATTAGCGGGCACCAGAAAGCAAAATCCCATCCGCTCCATATACATATCGGAAAAACAACGGCTCAAAAGCCGCCTCATATATCCCTGATGGCGGCAATCCGGATCCGTAGCAACACCGGCAATGTAATCAATCTTCCATAAACGGTCCTTGACCACCACCTCATAAGGATTGCGGTGCAGCATGGCTACCACCCGGTCCTCGTTCCAGGCAGTGAGAATCTTATTCTTCCGTACCCTGTCCGAATAATAATAATCCATAAAGCTCTGGGAATCTTCAGAAAAAACCTTTTCCCACAACGCCCGGCTCTCGCCTTTTTCTTCCTGCTTCAAATACCGTATCATAATTAAAAGCCCTTCTGAACGACTCCGTATTTCCTTGCAAAGTCAATGGGGTAATAAGACATTTTTGCCTTTCGCAGGCCTTCCATTCCCACATCATCCTCCCGGTTGATAAGCACCGGGTTTTCCGGAAATGCGTGAATCAAAAACTGCTGGTTAATAAACTGGTAAAGCCCTTTCACATTTGGGTCAGCCTTTTCAATGTGTATGACTGCCATGTTTTCAAAGGGATTATAGGTGCCAATGGTAAAGGCCTTTAAAGATCCATCGATATAAACGCCTGCCATCCTTACATTAAGCATAGAACAGTTCTTCAAAATATCATGGATGCCCATTACTTCATAATCCAGCTGCCGGACGAATTCTGCGGCTTCCACCTTATTCTCCCACCATTCATCCAGAAATTCCAGCACATTATCCCGATCCGAACAGCAAAGGGTCCGGTACTCATACCTGCCCTCATATTCCCTCAAAAATGAGTTTAAGTGATTTTTCTTCTTATGGAGCTTTTTCCCTGCCAGAGTTCTCATGGCATCTCCATCATAAAGATAATCCTTTAAGTCTTCTTGTTCTGTGACCTCAAACTTTTCTGGATCCAGCTTTAAGAAATTAATTGCCTCTTCATCCGCAAGATAGATGCGAAGAGGCTTTTTTAAAACCTGATTAAAATAATCTACCATTTCCTGAAAATAATGAGGAAGATCCTCTTCCCTGCACATAGGCATTGCAGAAAATGGCTCTCCGTCCTTTTCCATCAAAAACAACAATGCCTTCTCATCACTTATGGCATACTTAACATGGTAATAATTTCTCCAGATAAAACTGTCTAAATATACACTGTCGCAGGTTCTGTTGGGCCGTAAGGCATAAAAAGGCGTTATTTTCTTTATGTCCTCTGCCTCTATCGGCTTAAATTGTAAATTCATAGTCGTTCCCTTCTATAATTACTGCTAACTTTTTTTTATAAAATCGATGCCGCATTTTGGACAATGAATGCTGATCTTCCCTTTTCCCCTGGGAATCCTGATTTTCTGCCTGCAATTTGGGCATTTGTAAATATGATATTTCCTGCCTTGCTGAAGCTTAAAACGCCATCTTCGGAATACTTCCGAGATTCGAAACCAAATGCGTTCAAATTTCTGGTTTTCTTCGAAACGCTTTCCGATGTTTTTTGAAAACACACGAAAATAGCATAAAAATAAAAAAACCAAAGCCGCAATGTTCACCCAACTACTCCGGCTGAACAATCCGGCCGCAAGAAAAACACAAGCTACGGCGTTTAAAAACTGTCCCAGCCTGTCCATACCGTATCTTCCGATCATAAAACGTGCAAAACGTTCTCTAAATCCACTCATCCTGTATCTGCCGCCTCTTTTCACTTTGCCTTAACTATAATAACGTATTAGCTGAAAGTCAATGTCCCTGGTAAATATTTCATAATCTTTTCAGAATTGATTCTTGGTCATATCCCTGTACTGCTTTGGCGTCAGACCATACCGTTCTTTAAACAATCGGTGAAAATAACTGTTGTTTTCATAACCCACTTCTGCAATGATCTCTTCCACTGGCTTCGAGGTGGAGGTAAGATAATTTGCCGCCCTCATCATCCGGATAAGCTGCAGGCATTCCGTAAATGTCACTTGATAATGCCGTTTAAACAATCGGCTGATATAATATGACGGCTGCATGGACAGTGCGGAAAATTCTTCTAAGGTTGCGGTTGGATAGTTGTTCTCTAAATATTGATATGCAGTCATTGCGATCTTTTCCTCATATTGGGCCATATCATGCAATTCTGCCTTATCTACATTATGAAACAGCTCCATGATCAGTATTCCCATAGTAGCCTGATTAATTTCCTCTCTGCCCTTTTTATCTCCCATGAGCGACCAGATCATATTCTCCAGCAGATTCTTCGCAGGCAGCATATCCTGTAAATGAAAATGAAGGTAATCCGCCACAGAATGCTTTCCTGATGGAGCCCCGGTAAAAAAGCGGCGCAGAACACCTCCGTCCTCTACTGTCAGCTCCAGATGGAAGAAAAATTCCGGCAGAAGAAAGAAATGTACAGCAATATCCTCCCTGCCTGCAGGTTCAACGGCATGTCTTGTCCCCTGCTTTATGAGCATAAGATCATTGGTATCTAACCGAACAATACTACTGCCATTGATCACATGTACCGTAGATCCGCTGCACATATAAACCAGCTCTATATAATTATGGCAATGATCCGGAATCGGAACCTCGTGAGGTTGGCAGAACATGTCCATCAGCTTTCTCTGGCCCATAGCAGCATCCTCATCAGTCAGGCCTCTCCTTATATCATTATTGCCTTCTGATGCGCTCCTTAAATATTCCAGAAGTTCTTTTTTCATGCTTCCCTCCAAATGGCAAATACTATACTTTTCCCCAGACTATTATACCACCATCTCCTCATTATTTGCAAGAAAGGACGGTTTTTATACAAATTTAGACATGGCTTATTTATTATATATTACATATAATCAGCTTGGAATTTTATTCTTATACAAACATCTTTTTTACGAGGTGAGCCATATGAAAAGGTACCCAATCCGCTTAGGGAATGTTGACGAAGTGACCGCATTCGTCAAAGCGGTCAACCAGTATGACTGTGACATGGATTTATGCAAAGGAAGCGTTATCATTGATGCCAAGTCCTTTCTCGGCCTTATGACCATTTGTCCGGATGCCGATCTGGAACTTATCATCCATAACAATGACCACAAGGAAATTCTGGATACTCTGTCCGTTTTTCTGCTTGACCAAAAAACAGCATAACCATACATAAGAAAAAAAGATGCCCGGTAATCCAACGATTTACCGGGCGTCTTTTTTATGGTTTCTCAATGAAACTTAAATTCATTTACCAGATCCTTTAATAGCTCTGCCTGATCGGAAAGCTCCTCGCTGGCAGCCGCCCCTTCCTCCGCAGTCGCTGAATTGGTCTGAACCACGCCTGATATCTGATCGATTCCCACAGACACCTGACGGATCGCCTCCGACTGCTGTACCGAAGCCTCTGATACCCTTCCTATCATTTCGGAAACAGAACGTGTACTGTCCACAGCATTTGCCAGGGATTCAGCCGCTTCATCTACAAGTCTGGAGCCATTTGCCACAGCTAGAACGGACCCCTCAATCAAATGAGTCGTGCTTTTTGCTGCTTCTGAGCTTTTGGAAGCCAGATTCCTCACCTCACCTGCAACTACTGCAAATCCTTTTCCAGCCTCTCCCGCACGGGCCGCTTCCACCGCCGCATTTAAGGCCAGAATGTTCGTCTGGAAGGCAATGTCCTCAATAGCCTTAATGATCTTCCCGATCTCGCCGGAGCTTTCATTAATATCCGCCATGGCCGAGACCAGCTCCCTCATGTGATGGTTGCTGGTTTCCAGCTCCCTGGAGGCAAGGAGTGCCAGTTCATTGGCCCCGGTGGAATCTTTTGCATTCTGCTCGATCTTATGAGAAATATCACCGATCGTTGCCGCCAGTTCTTCCACGGAGCTGGCCTGTTCTGTTGCTCCCTGGGCCAGAGCCTGAGAGCTGGCCGAAATGCTTTGGGAACCGTATGCCACCTGATCAGAAGTTACGGTGATCCGATTCATAGTAGTGGTGAGCGTACCTCTGATCTTGAGCAGGGATCTTTTAATCTTTTCAAAATTACCCTTATAATCGTACTGAAGCTGAAAAACCAGATCTTTATCCGCAATCTGGTCTAATACCGCGGCGATTTCATCGATATAATTCACATAATTCTTCAGCTGGCTTACCGTATTCCCCAGGGACGCCGCTACCATACCGATCTCATCATCGCCGGATACATCCATTTGAAGATCAAGCTCTCCCTCAGCGATCCGCTCCGCAATGGCAGATAATTTTCTAAGGGGATTGGATATCCCCCTGGCCATTAGAAAGATGATCAGAAAGAGGACAAAAGAGCCCAGAGTAAAGATCGTGGTTATAATGCCTATCACCTCTTTTTTAGAGGAAAGCACCTCCGACTGGTGAATGCTTGATAAAACAAGCCAACCCGAGTCCCCTACCCGGTTAATGGAACCGAAATACGGAACCTTTTCCATAGTATAATCGTAATTTCCAACCTCCTGGCCTGCAAATGCATCTTTGATGTTCTGGGAAACGTCAATCTCGGAAATCGTCTTCTGGATCAGATCATTGTTGGGGTGATACACGATCTGGCCGCCTTCAGTCGCCAGGATAACGGAGCCGGTCTTCCCTATCTTATAATTGCCTAGAATCGTAACTAACTGGGATAATTTTATATCAACTCCCATCACACCTAAGGGCTCCCCTGTTTTGCTGTTAAAAACCCCGCTGACAGCGCTTACAATGGTCTGACCTGTGCTGACATCCACATAAGGCTCCGTCAGAACCGGATGATCCAGTTCCATGGCCCGGTACCAGGGCCTTTTAGAAATATCCCATCCGTCTTCCGATGTAAAATTATCAGACTGGGTCACCTGGCTCACATCCAGATCCGCAATCCATGCCGCAAGGATATTTTCCTTATCCGTTGCCTGAATATTATCAAGGGTTTTCTTTATCTCCGGATACCCCTCACAGTCCGGCAGCCTTACCTTTCCGGTGGCATTTGTGAGAAAGGCTTCCGCCTGGCTGCTGGCAGCCGCACTCTTAACCTCAGCCAAATAAAAAGTCAGGAATGAATTCACCTGGTTTGCTGCCGCAAGGGAAGCTGAGTCCAGCGTCTGTATCGACTGGGCCTGCATGCTTTTACCTGCCTGACCTGAAATGAAAACTCCTGACAAAATAAAAATAAATACAACTGGAATGGAGATACCGAATAGCAACTTCGTAAAAATATTTTTTTTTCTTTTGTGCTTCATAGACATCCGTCCTCCTTTGTTTAGTTTAAATAAATATAACACGGCGAAAACAGCTATGCAACTGAAACGAGAACAAATTTAAGACCGCTACAGACTGCTATCCTGCAAATGCGGAAAATAGGTTTTCATAACCTGTTTTAACGTCTCTTTATCCCTATCCTTCATACAGGTAAGAGGAAGCCTGTAGCTTTCCTCACACAGCTCCAGAAGGGACAGAGCCGCCTTAACCGGCACAGGATTTACGTCCATAAACAGGGCATTCATCATAGCAAGCAGCTCCAGCTGCATATTCCTGCTCTTTTCCATTTCACCTTCAAAAAAGTACTGACATATCATATGAGTTTCAAATGGCATGATATTGGCTAGAACAGAGATCACGCCCTTGCCCCCCAGAGAAAGGATGGGTACAATCTGGTCATCATTCCCTGAATAAAGGTCGAGCCTGTCACCACAGAGAGCAGCCGTTTTTGCAATACCGGAAATATTTCCTCCAGCCTCCTTAACAGCCCGGATATTAGGGTGTTCCGAAAGCTTTAAATAGGTCTCCGGACTAATATTAACCCCGGTACGGGTCGGGACATTATAAAGTATAATGGGGATCTCCACGCTGTCTGCCACTGCCGTAAAATGCTCCACCAGCCCATGCTGGGAGGTTTTGTTATAGTACGGTGTCACCTGCAAAAGTGCCGATGCCCCTAAGGACTGGGCCTTTCGGGACAAGCGCACGGCGTGGGACGTACAATTGCTTCCGGTTCCCATGATCACGGGGACCCGATGATTTACATAATGCACCACAAATTCGATCAGTTCCAGCTTTTCCTTTTCTTCCAACGTAGCGGATTCCCCCGTGGTCCCATTGACCACAATGGCATCCGTGCCATTTTCCAGCTGAAATTTCAGCAATTTTTCCATTGCCTTAAAATCCAGGTTTCCATGGCTATCCATAGGCGTAACGATGGCTACCGCTGAGCCTTTAAAAATCGCATCTTTCATAGGCACTCATTCCCAAAATTAGAGGTTCATACTAACAAAAGTATGACAAACATCCCCTATTGGTACCATACACAAATCATTTTTTTCATCATATAAACCATTATAAGGAGTGATGACCATATGTATAATTTTCTTCTTTTAGGCGGCGATTCCAGGCAGCTTTATCTAAACCAGATATTAACCAAAAACGGCTTTCAAACAACCCTTCACAATAGCAGCGAGGATTCCTCATTTTCCATGGAAGAAGCTATAAAAAACAGCAATGTCATACTTTGCCCCATCCCATTTACCAGGGACAAAATCAATCTGGTTTCCGACAACAACATGACTGATCTTGGTATCGGGAATCTATTAAACCTTTTAACCTCGGATCATACTCTTTTCGGCGGAAGCATTCCTGCCTATGTAAAGGAATATGCCAGGGAAAACGGCATCGCATGTTTTGACTATATGGACATGGAGGATATCACCGTAAAAAATACCATTGCGACCGCAGAAGGCGCCATTGCCGAAGCCATTCGGTTAAGTCCCGGCTGCCTTCACAAAAGCAAATGTCTTGTGACCGGCTTTGGCCGGTGTGCAAAAACCCTGGCACTGAAATTAAAGGGCATGGATGCTGAAGTAACCATTGCCGGCCGAAAGGAAATACAGCTTGTCCAGGCGGCCTCCATGGGATTTCATGCCAGAGCACTTTGTGACCTGTCCCCGGTTATAGGGGATTATGAGTTTATCTTTAACACCATCCCAGCCCTTGTCATTGAAAAAGATCTGATTCGTTCCATGAATCCGGACGTAACGATCATTGATATCGCCTCCGCCCCCGGCGGCGTTGATTTTGATTTCTGCAAGCAGCAGAATATCCGCGCCAAGCTTAGCCTGGGACTGCCTGGAATTTACGCTCCCCAGTCATCTGCGGAAATTTTATATGAAGCAATTGTCAAATCTCTGTCATAAAGGAGTGTCATATGAAACTGGAAGGAATGAAAGTAGGCCTGGCGATAACCGGGTCCTTTTGTACTTTTGATAAAATAGAAAAAGAAATAAAGGTTCTGGTGGACAAAGGAGCCGATATATACCCGATCTTTTCCACCAATGTGCAGACAACAGATTCCCGTTTCGGAGATACCGGGGAATACATGAAGCGTATCTCGGCCATGACAGGCAATAAGCCCATCCTGAACCTGGAGGAAGCGGAGCCTATCGGCCCCAGAGGCTATCTGGATATCCTGATCATCGCCCCCTGTACCGGAAATACCCTGGCTAAGCTGGCCAACGGCATCACGGATACCCCAGTGCTCATGGCAGCCAAGGCCCACTTAAGAAATTCTAAGCCCCTGGTGATCTCTCTCTCCACCAATGACGCCCTTGGAATTAATTTTAAGAATGTGGGTGAATTGTTTAATGTGAAAAATATCTATTTTGTTCCCTTTGGTCAGGATGACCCGGTGAAAAAGCCTAATTCCATGATTGCGCACACTGAACTCATTGCAGATACGCTGGAATATGCTCTAGACGGGAAACAGATTCAGCCAGTCATTTTTTAATCTCTGTAACAGGCCTGCTGCAGGATGAATTTGCGATAGTACGTTGAACAAATAGGAACTTAAAATCGCGCAGATTTATCTTGTAGCAGCCTTAGGGATATTATCATTCATATTCTCCTTTCCCACTATATGAAAATAGGCTATAATAAGAAAAATTACACACTGAAAGGAGCCTGTTTATGAACCAAACGTCAGTAGGAATCACGCTTAACAGCATTAAAAACATACTGCCCCACACCCACAGCGGTCTGGAGTGCGTACTGCTGCTTAAGGGGAAATTACAAGTGGAAATCAACGGCGATATTTATCACATGTCCCCGGATGATATTGTGCTGATCAATTGCAGAGATATTCATTCCTACTCTGCCCAATATAACAACCTGGCCATAATGCTGCTCATAGAAGAAGATTTCCTTAAAAACGAATGTGAAGAGGTATTAAACTACACCTTTCAGTGTAATTCCATCCTGCAATCTGATTCGGACAATCTATATGAAATGAAACGTCACCTCACCCGCATGCTCCTGGTACATATGAAGAAGGAAGAAGGGTCTGATCTGGAATTCCGTGCCCTGCTGTTCCGCTTTTTGGTCACCCTTATGCAGCGATTTAAAGTCACGAACATTTCCCAACATGGAAAGCAGAAGCAAAATACGGCATCTCTAAGCCATGTTGTGGATTATATCCACCGCAACTACGCTTCCACCGTCACATTAGCGGATACAGCCAAGCAAATGTACCTATCCCCCCAGTACTTTTCCAAATATTTTAAAAACAAAATGGGGACAAGCTTTTTACAGTATTTAAACCAGATTCGCCTGGAACATGCCGTCGTAAGTTTGCTTGGAACCAATCAGCCCGTCATCAAGGTTGCCCTGGACCATGGATTTGCCAATGCAAAGTCCTTTTCAGCCGCCTTTCAAAAACAATATGGAAAATCTCCGGGAGAATACCGGAAGTTATATGCAAGACCTATGGAAAATAAGACAAGCTGTCTGGAAGAAATCACGTCAGATTTACAGGATAACCTGCTGGAATTGGTCAAGTATATGAAACGGCATGATATGCATCACGATACGGCCCTGTATTCCCCTGATGCTATTAAGCTGGACATGTGTAAAGTATCGCACATTCAGCTGAAAAAACCAAAAAAAATGATACATATCGGCCGCATGACGGATATTCTTCAATCAGAGATCATGGAACAACTTATGGAGATCCAGCAGCTTGCCTTTGACTTTATCTATTTTGAATCCTTTGATTTAGAAGAGATCAGAATAAAGGATGATACTTTTTATTCCAATTATATTTACAATCAGTGCATGCATCAAATCGAAAAGCTTAATCTCAGTCCTTATGTACAGATTGATGTATCCCGTCAATTGGAACGCTGTCAGGGCAATTTAAACGGATATATGGAACGCTTGTCCTGCTTTTTAAGCATACTGCGTTCTAATACCAGCTGCCAGACCATGGAGCCCTGGAGATTTGAAATAGCATGCAAGGACCAGAAGCACTTGAATAGTTTTGCCGATTTTTATAATTCCCTTTGGAATCTGTTTAAACAGGAAGGGCTTAATGTTCAATTGGGCATCTTGATACCGGACTGGGCCTTAACGCCAGGCCAAGAGCAAGAAGCCTTTTATGAGACTTTATATAATCTAACTTCACAGGTCTGCTTTGCCGGATTTCATGGATATCCCCATCCCTTCCCGGAACAGGACAATTCAAGAACAAAACAGCAAATGGAAGATTTCTACGTATGCCGTGTGGAAGCCATAGAGACGTCTTTTAACACTCATGGGCTCCCCATACCGCCTTTGTATATGACTCGCTGGAATACCCTCGCAGGCACCGGCGTAGCAGAATCAGGCACTTTCTTCCGCTCCGCCCTGATATTCGATACGATGATGAAATTATGCGGAAAAGTAGAGGCGATTGGATTCCTCATCAGTACTTATCACATCCAGGAGTTTGACGGAATCCATGATTTTGGAATACTTGGTATGTTTCTTCTAAAAAAAGTCAAACGCCCGGTTTTCTTTGTGCTGGAAACATTTAATTATGTTAATGGTGGGCTGATATTTTATGACAATAATATTGTTGTTACCAAAGAAGGGGAAGAGGAGTTTCATATCGTCATATACAGTCCTTATTACATGAATCCCCTCTACTCTGTGGATCTATATTTGATTGAACATGAGATCCATCAGATAACATTAATCTTACAGGGATTGGTACCGGGTAATTACCGGATCAAGAGGTTCATATTTGATCAGGGAAGTGCTGGCATCTTCAATCGCTGGTCAGGAGCTGGTCTGCCGGATTTTAACGATACCGATGTTGTAGAATATCTGGAGCGGGTAATACAGCCGGACTTATATTTTTTAGAACAAAAAGTAGACGGTGAATGCTCCCTGCATGCAAGTCTTACATTTAATGGCTTAGTGCTTTACGTCGTAAAAAAGCAGTAAAATTGTTAAAAAATGACCTCCTTTTTTTATCCTAATCTTATTACATGTCAAAAAAAGGCTTGAAACTCCCTACATTATATACAATAAATCATTTATTTTTTATATTTATTTGTATAAAATTTACTTATCAAGGGTGGGGGCACTCAAAAAGGAAAGAGGAGGTCTTTTATGAACAATTATTTAGACATCGCAAATGGCGGTATTGTATTTCTGCTCTGCGCTATTGTTATTGCATATGTGCTGGCACAAGCCGTCATATTCATGCGTAAGGCATGGGCCAGGGGCCTGGAACTGGGTATGGAAAAAAAATCTATGAAAAAGGTCATGATCAATAGCTGTGTGGTATCGATACTGCCAAGTTTACCGATCCTGATCATCCTGTTACTGTTAATGCCCTCTCTTGGGCGTTACTTTCCATGGCTGCGTCTTAGCGTGGTCGGTTCCGGCGTATACGAAAATATGGCTGCAGACATTACTGCAAAGGCTTTTGGCCTTGAAGGCATTGCCGACAACCGTTTTTCCCTTGAAGTCTTTGTCAGCGCCATGTGGGTTATGACCATCGGCATTATCTGGGGGCCATTATACACTGCCTTTGGTTCCAAGCTGATCCAAAAGGGAATTAAAGTTTTAAAGGGAAAACAAGAAAAACGTTTTCAGGCAATTTTCGCCTCCATGTTCATTGCCCTGCTTTGTGTTTTTTCCGGACCTTATTTATCCTCTCCTTTCCGGATAGGAACCACCGGCGCCATCGGCCTTGTTCCGCTGCTGGTAGTGATTGCATCCATGGCGATCAGCTGGCTTTTAGACGTTGCTGCTAAAAAAAGTAATATCAAGGCCTTGTCGGAATTTTGTTTTCCTATCAGTCTTGTGCTGGGTATGATCTCAGCAATTATATTCAGTCAGATATTAGGATAAAGGAGGAAAAATAAATGAAACAGAACGATTACTACAGCTCCATTCACCGGTTAGGCCGCTGGTCCACTCTGATAGGCATTGCACTTATGTTCATGGTGCCGATTGCTACAACCATTATTTATGATGTAAAACTGAACACTGCAGCCGTAATAGCTGCTGCCATTCAGCTTTGCATTGTATTCATTCCCACCCAGCTTACAGAAGTCATTTCATTCTCACCGATTCTTGGAGCCGGTGGAACTTACCTATCATTTATTACCGGTAATGTTATGAACATGAAGCTTCCAGCTGCTACTGCAGGCCACCGCCTTATGAATGTAGAGCCTCACAGTGATGATGGAGAGGTGGTTTCCGTACTTGCTATCGGTATGTCATCCATTACCACCACATTAATCATATTCGCAGGTATGTTCTTATTCACCCCTTTTATACACTATTTAGACAATCCCATGTTAAAGCCCGGCTTCAACAGCGTTATGCCTGCGTTGCTGGGAACCATGCTGCTGCCTTATCTGCGCAAAAACTTTCCTCTGGCAATCACGCCACTTATTATCAGCACCTTGTCAGGTGTCCTTTTCGCCGCCAAATACGGCCAGGTTCAAGGGTATCTGCTTCTTGTCACAATGATTCTTTCAGTGTGCGCATCTATTTTAATTACCAATGCGAAAAATAAATAAGTTGGAAACAAGGAAGGGAGATTCGCTATGAGCGGTAAAAAAAGGATTATAGAATTAATTGAGAAAAAAAAAGAGCTATTTACAGATATCTCCGATCAGGTATGGGGATTTGCGGAGACCCGTTTTACCTTAGATAAGTCTGCTGACTTATTATGTGCTTCAATGGAAAAAGAAGGCTTTAAAATAACCAGGGGTCTTGCGGGAATGAAGGATGCCTTCATTGCCGAGTATGGCCAGGGAAGTCCTGTAATCGGAATTCTTGCCGAATACGATGCTTTGACCAACATGAGCCAGGAATCCGATGTTGCAGCTCCTTGTCCCATCAAACTAGGGGAGAGCGGCCATGGCTGCGGGCATCACCTGTTAGGCGCCGGAGCAATAGCAGGCGCTGTGGGCATTAAGGATTACATGGAAGAAGCTAAGCTTTCAGGCACCATACGCCTGTTTGGCTGCCCCGCAGAGGAAAGCGGCTATGGGAAGGCATTTATGGCAAGGGACGGTATTTTTAATGGGACTGACGTTGCCCTTACATGGCATCCCATGGATTCTACAGGCATTTGGGATTTCAGCTCCCTGGCAGTCTTTCAGACTTACTTCCGGTTTAAGGGACGGGCAGCTCATGCTGCTGCCGCGCCAGAGCATGGACGTAGCGCATTGGATGCTGCAGAATTGATGAACATCGGCGTAAACTTCCTAAGAGAGCATATAATCGATGAAGGACGGGTTCATTATGCCTTTACAGATGCAGGCGGAACCTCAGCCAACGTGGTACAGCCTACGGCAGAGCTTTATTATTTTATACGCGCCCCCAGGACAGACCAGGCAAAAGAAATTTACGACCGTGTGGTCAAGATTGCCCAGGGCGCAGCAATGATGACTGAAACAGAACTTGAAATCGATTTTGATTCCGCCTGCACCAGCTATTTGGTCAATCATGAACTGGGAAAGATCATGTATGATAACTTAAAGCAGGTAAGTCCCATTGAATATACTACTGAGGAAATGGCATATGCAGAGCAGTTCTATGACCAGCTTCCGGAGGCCACCAAGAACCAGATTGCGAGAAAGATTGAAGCCTTTCTACCAGGGGAAGAGAAATCAGTCATTGAAGAAGAAGCTAAAAGCCCTATTAACCGTCTGGTCGCTCCCCTTGCCTTCCCAAGCAAGCCCATGAGCGGGTCCACGGATGTAGGGGATGTAAGCTGGACTATCCCAACAGCTACCGCTGTGGTCACGACTGCCCCAAACGGAACTCCTGCCCATTCCTGGCAGTGGGTTGCCACCGGTAAATCAAGCATTGCACATAAGGGAATGATCACTGCCGGAAAGATCATTGCAATGACCGCTCTAGATCTATTGGAGAATCCTGAGATTATAAATAAAGCAAAAGATGAACATATAAGAAACTTAAACGGCAAGCCTTTTGTGAGCGCGATTCCGCCGAAGGTAATCCCTCGTTAGAAACCATCAACCAAACAGAGGAGCTTCTAGCGTCCGTTGACGGATCTCATTAGGGGGGGAATTGTGACATGAAATACAGTGAATAAGGAATTTGCAGATAACAGCCAGCCTTTAATAATTGCTTTGAGCATAAGAGGCTGGCTGTTATTTATTTACACTTTACTATATCCTTTTCTTTTTATCCATTTATAAAAAGGCGGTTCATATAGCTTCTGGTATCATATGAATTATTTATATCATTTGTATCATCTTGGTTAAAACTCATTATATATTGTGCTCTTGATTGGTCATATATTTTAAATCCGAATTGTTTATATACTTCTTGAACTGGATCGGATTTATAAACATATAAAAATATCGGCTTGTTTACCTGTTTGGAAAGGGTCGTAATATGCTTTAGATAAAATGCTTCTATCCCTTTCATCTGAGCAGGTCCGGTGAGGTAAAGGGATATCTCACAGATCTTATCCGGTAGTTCATTAAATGCGAAAAAGCCAATTATTGTATTGAATCGCAGTATTTTTTTGAAGCAACTATACTTTAACATTCTATGAAAGCCAGCTGTGTTTAATATAACTTGTATATCATCGATCCAGCCATCATTGTATTCATCTATGTATTTCTTATGGCAGGTTCTTTTTATATCTATGTATTTTTCCATGTCATTTTCAACCGTATCTTGTAAGGAAAATCCTTTAGCAATTAAGTCCTCCGATAATACCATATGTCCTCCAGACTGCCTGCAGTCATTTGCCTGTTAACAAACTCATGATTCATGGCTCATGAGACAGGTAATGGCTGGTGAGCTATTTTTAATTATTATATTGGTATTATCATAATAGCTTGGGCAAAAAAATATTACCATGTTTTTATTTTGTACTAAATCAAATTCATTTTGCAGGATATGGCGTCCCATCGAATGGAGTCCTATCCGTCATATAAATTGAAATTAGGCCAAGAATGACAGGTACTTTTCCGTTTTCTAAGCATAACATAAGACAAATTGTTTTATTGAAAGGCAGTAATATTATGGCTACTTGTCCTCAAGGACTGTTTCCTTATACCATTAGACGCGGTGATACACTATGGATGATTGCACAACGTTATTATACTTCCGTTGCTGCTATTAGAGCGGCAAACCCAGGGTTAAATCCACAGAACTTAACAGTGGGGCAGACCATTTGCGTCCCGGCAAGAAGAGCTCCCCGTCCTCCGGTTCCAACTCCACCGAGCCGCTGTCCAGAAGGTCTTCGAACCCATGTCGTTCAGCGAAATGATACTTTATGGCTTCTTGCTCATCGATACTGCACCACCGTAGATACCATTATGGCTCTGAATCGCGGCTTGACTCCCGGCAATCTGAGAGAAGGTCAGGTAATCTTAATCCCGGCCGGATTCAACCTGTCCAATCTACCTTTCTGGTTCCGTTCCATGGATGTCCAGGATTTCTCTCCAGAGAAAATGACTGACAACAGGGATATGACCTACTATCCGGAAGAAACATATTCCTATACTACTGATTCCGGCGATACGCAATAACTACTTTTTCAGTAATTTCAGAATGTGCGATGAAAATCATAGCCGTAAAATTCGCATATATCCTGTCATTCTGTATATCAGGTGGGTGATCAGCATTATCAGGTAATGGAAACGTTTTAAAATTTAACTCCAACTTTCAATCAAGGTTTGAAAGTTGGAGTATTTTTCTTAAGTTGCATTTTTTGCATGGTTTTATCTGGCCTCCAGGCTATAGGATGCACTATCCACGTCTGGACAACTTTCGCTGTTTGTTTTCCACAATCATGCGGCAGTTCTCAACAACCAGCCACATCGAGCTTATTAATAATAAGCTTTTGGGCTTAGCCATCGTCAAGGCAAGCATAACAGCCTTTACTACAGTTTCGCTATCTTATATTATAAAACAGGCATTATGTCAACCATTACCTTCGATTCACCGTCACATAGCAATTGCTCCCAATTCTGAATATCTCATCCAACACTCTGCCGTCACAAGGGCCGAAATCAATGCCGAGAATTGCTGCAATCGTAGGAGCTATATCTACCATCTGGATTTCTCCCAACTGGTATTCTTTCTTAATACAATTTCCTGATACTACAAAGCCACATTGATACTCTGGTTTCTCTGGAGAATACCCATGAGTTGCATACTTTCTATTCTCTTTCTCCAAGTCAGTCACAAGGGTCCCGGTAAGGCTGTCATCAAAACAGTAACCAGTCTTTGCTTCCAGCATATACCCCGAAACCGGGAACGCATGAAAACGTTCCAGTTCTTCTCTGGTATAGATCCTCTCAATACCTAGGTTCTTCTCTTCTGCCGCTTTTAGAAGAATCTGTAGTACACGCTGCTTCGCATCCTCGTCATTTTCCTTTAAGTGCAAATAGGCAGATCCTCCTGCAGACTGTATATAGGCTCTCCAAAACATTTTCCCATTTTCTTCATAAATAAGGCCTTCTTCTTTTAACAATTGATTCAGCTTCACCTTGTACCTTACATTTTTCTGCCCATGATCTCCCAACACCAGAAAAACCGTTTCCTCAAAAATGCCTGCCTCCCGAACTGCCTCGATAATCTTACCGATTCTTTCATCCATCCGGATCAGAACCTTGTCAATCTCAGGACTGTCTGTCCCATAATGATGCTTCGCATCGTCCAGTTCAATGAAGTGCATCATCAGAAGTTCCGGTTTTTTACTTAGAATGGTGTCTTGTCCGCACATGGCTGTAAAATCATCCAGGTAAGGCTGTTCAATCCCTTTTCTTAATTTTCCATATTTTTTCTCAAGCCCCATGCAAAAAAATGGACTTCCATTTTTTAAGATCTTAAGCGCTTGATTCTCACGTCCGATTGCCTTTATCTCCGGAAGATTATAGCGAATGTAGGCCTTTCCGGTAACAGGCCAAAGGATTCCGGCTGATTTCATTTCACAATTTCTCAAAGCATCATACACAGCAGGTGCCTTGATATCCTTTTTAAACCAGAACCACGCCTGTTCTTCTTCATCAATAAAAGGCTGGAGAGGGGTATTATGATAGATTCCATGCTTATCCGGATAAACGCCGGTCATCATAGTGGTATGCACTACATAGGTAAGAGTCGGATAGACGCTTTTTAATTTTGTACTGAACGCTCCGCTTTTTATTAATCGGGAAAGGTTGGGAAGCCGACTTGCCTTTTCCCAGTTATCTTCAGAAAATGCATCATAGGAGATCACCACCAAATGTTTTGCTTTTCCTTTACTCATTTTTTCAGCTCCATCATCTTTCATCTTATTTTTGTTCTTTAGGAAGTGTCATATTCAGGCTTTCTGCTTTTTTATTATTATATTGACTTTAAATATTGTTCAATAACAAGAAGAGTGTCTTCAACGTCCTGATGAGTATGTGCATAAGAAAAGAACATTGCCTCAAATTGAGCAGGTGCTATATATACTCCATGTTCTAACATAAATCTAAAATATCTTGCATATTCCTTCGTATCTGCCATCTTTGCCGTCTCATAATCCGTAACCTTAGAATTAGCAAAGAAAAAGCATGCTAGTGAACCTATCCCAGTCACTTGATACTTTATATTATACCTGCCAAATAACAAATCTACCTTATTCCTAAAATACTCTCCAAGTTCATTAATCTTAGTATAAACCTCCGGATGTTCCTTCAAATACTTAAGCTGAGCCATACCTGCTGCCATAGCAACCGGGTTCCCACTTAAGGTTCCTGCTTGATATACCGGACCAACTGGTGCCACCATTTCCATAATTTCGCGTCGTCCACCATAGCACCCCACCGGCATACCACCACCTATAATTTTTCCAAATGTAGCTAAGTCTGGCATGACATTATAATAACCTTGTGCTCCGCTTAAAGAAAGGCGAAAACCTGTAATTACTTCGTCAAAAATCAGAAGTGCTCTATGTTT
Source organism: Lacrimispora sphenoides (assembly GCF_900105215.1). Lineage (NCBI taxonomy): Bacteria > Bacillati > Bacillota > Clostridia > Lachnospirales > Lachnospiraceae > Lacrimispora > Lacrimispora sphenoides. The sequence continues at coordinate 1,100,121 of NZ_FOIP01000001.1, forward strand.
CGTACATAACTCTCTTAGACCTTGTAAAAATCCCTCTTGCGGTAATACAACTCCCATATTAGCTGCCACTGGTTCTACAATAATCGCAGCGATTTCATCCTTATTCTGCTCAAATAATTCGATAACACTATCCAGATCGTTATACTTTGCTTGTAATGTGTCTTTTACAATATTACTAGGAACTCCCAAACTGTCAGGAATTCCAGCAGCCATTACTCCAGACCCTGCTTTTACTAATAAACCATCGCTATGACCATGATAGCAGCCTTCAAATTTAATAATTTTACTTCTTCTTGTATATCCTCTTGCAGCTCGAATAGCACTCATTACTGCTTCTGTTCCTGAGTTTACCATTCGGACCATTTCAAAGCATGGAACTATTTCACATAATAGTTCTGCCATTTCAACTTCAACTTCTGTAGCAGCACCATAACTTAAACCTTTTTGTGCTGCTTCTATCACTGCCTTGCGGATAATTTCATGATTATGACCTAGAATCATCGGCCCCCATGAATTTATATAATCAATATATTTATTTCCATCTACATCATAGATATAAGCCCCATCTGCCGACTCAATAAAACGCGGACTTCCTCCTACTGATAAAAATGCCCTTACCGGACTATTTACTCCACCTGGAAGATGTTTTACTGCCCGTTCAAATAGTTGTTCTGATTTAGTCATTAACCAATTCTCCCATCCTTTATAAATTTAGCAAGTTCTTTTGCATAGTTTATTGTCATTGTGTGAATCAGTGACACGATCCCCTCATATTTATTTCTATAACCCTTTCAATTAAACTATCAATGGTAGCTTCTTTTGCAGCTGTAATTTTCATTCCATGCAATGCTGCTTCTTTCGCCGTCAGCTCACCAATACAAACTGCTTGAACCTTATGAAAATCCATATCCTTCATTGTTTTGACAAAGCTGCGAACTGTTGAAGCACTTGTAAATGTTACAATATCTGTTTCCTCGATACATACTTGTTCATTTTCTTCATAAATAATATCGTACAATGGAACAGCCTTCATATGAACATTTGTAATAGACAAATAATTAGCAAGTTCGCTGTCTGTTTCATTGGGTATTAATACAAGCACTTTGTCTTCCGGCTGGGCCATTGCTGCAATTCCTTTTCCAAGTTCCATTCCATAATATTTCTCTGGCATATAGGTTACACGAATACCTCTTTTCTCTATTGCCTTGCGGGTAGCAGGTCCTACTGCTCCAAAATGACAATTCCATAAGCTTCGAATATCTATCTGCTGTTGAAATAAACGATCGAAAAATATATCTACAGCCACTTCACTTCCAAACAGAATCCATTTATAATCCTTGATTGTATTAAGTACCTCTATCAATTGGGGGTTATCCAGAATTGGCTTTACAGAAGTTCCTGATAACATGACCACCTCTGCTCCAAGATCATATAGCTTTGTTGCAAGTGAGGATACTTTATCTTTTGGTCTTGTTACAACCACTCTTGCTCCGCTAAGCAGTCTCTTCTCTGCCCAAGCAAAGGTTTGAGAAAGTGAACACACTTTGCCTACTACAATAATTCCAGGTGTTCCTATATTCTGCTTTGTGGCTTCCTCTGGCAAAGTAGCAATAGTTGCAATCACATTTCTCTGCTTTGCTGTTGTACCACGTTCTAATATTGCTGCAGGAGTCGTTTGATCCATTCCTGCTTCTATTAATCCTCTGCAAATATCAGGTAATGCAGCAACCCCCATCAAAAACACGAGTGTTGTTTCTCCAAGCGCTGCTAAACTTTTATAATCTATGGATTCCTGGCATCCTTTCTTTCTATGTCCGGTAATAATATGCAAAGAGGAGGTGAAATCACGATGAGTCACCGGTATCCCTGCATAGGCAGGTACAGAGATTGCAGATGTAATACCTGGTACAATCTCATAAGGAACACCATGTTCACAAAGCAACTCAAGCTCCTCTCCCCCTCGACCAAATAAGAAGGGATCACCGCCTTTTAGCCTTACTACTCTTTTTCCCTCTAAAGCCTCTTCTAAAAGAATTTCATTAATCCGCTCTTGTACTACCGTATGATTTCCTGAATATTTCCCTACATTTATCTTCTTAGCAGACTTTGGTATCATCTGAAGAATTCCTTGTCCTACCAACTGATCATATACCACTACTTCCGCTTGCTCTAAAACATCTTTTCCTTTTATCGTAAGCAATCCGGGATCCGATGGTCCTGCGCCGACTAACCACACTTTTCCTGCCATCATCCAATCTCACCTCTTAAGCGTAATGCTAATTGTTCTCCGACTATTTCTGCTCTTTCCTTGCGGTCTACAACTTCGGCAACTCTATGTTCTGTAGTTATCTCATTATAATACAAGCCGATTAACTTTATATATCCTCCTTCTACCGTTGCATGCGCTGCGATTGGAGAAGAACAGCCTCCATCTAAAGTGCGGACAAAGCTTCTTTCAGCTAAGGCTGCATATGTGGTATTATCATCATTTATGTATTTTAAGAATTCGACATCTATATCTCTTCTGGCTTGAATGGAAAGAATGCCTTGACCTGCTGCCGGAATCATCTCTTCCGCCGAAAAATAGTGACTAATACGTTGAGGCAATCCAACTCTTTGTAACCCTGCTGCTGCTAAAATCAAAGAGGAATATTCTCCCCTATCTAATTTAGCCAGTCTCGTAATTACATTTCCGCGAACAATATTTGTACACGCATCTGGAATTATTTTTTTTATTTGTAACTTTCTTCTTGCACTAGAAGAGCCGATATTTTGATAGTATAAAGCCTTATCTTCATTTTCTACGAATTCACATCCTTGTGGGAGCACTAATACATCTCTTGCATCCCCTCGCTTTGGTAACGCCACAATTGGAAGTTCTTCATTCTCTTCCATAGGCATATCCTTTAAGCTATGAATTGCAATATCAATTCTACCATCTAGCAATGCTTGGTCTAATTCCTTTACAAAAAGACCTTTTCCACCAATTTTATCTAAGCTCTGATCTAATATTAAATCACCGGTAGTCTTTAACGTAATTAACTCTAGCTCTATTTCCGGGTTGTAGCGCATAATCTCTTTCATTACTAATTCAGTCTGCATTACAGCTAATTTACTATCTCGACTACCCACTACAATTTTATTCTTTTTCATATTTATAATTAAGCCTTTCCATAATCTGAAAACTTTGTCTCCCAGGCATTTGTCTCTAATTCCTGTTGTATTTTCCTTGTCACATTTTTTGCTAAATGATGATTCGTACCGCTGGCTGTTATTCCAACTACAATCTCTCCCTTACTTGCAATACCAGGAAAATAGAAATTACTCTCTTCTTTACAGTCACAAATATTACGGTAACAGTCCATTTCTTTTGTTTCCTTATAAACGGAATAATTAACTTTTCTATCATTGGTGCATGCTAAAACCATATATCCTTGCTTACACTCACCCTTTGCATATTCTTTTTGTAACCAACCAATCTGATGGTTATGAAATAAATCAAGTAAACCTTCATGCAAGTTAGGTGAAATAACCGTTATCTCCCCGCCAAACGGAAGCAACGTTTGTATTCTTCTTAAGGCTATATTTCCCCCACCAATCACTATAATCTTTCTATCCTGTAAATCTATAAATACTGGGAACTTCAAATCTCTCCTCCTACCTAATTAGCATACTTATGTAATTACAAGACTTGTTTACTTAACGCAATACATTGCTGATTGTTCCAACGCTTTTAGTACTTCTTCACATTCGTCAATTTGTAAGACATCACGTAGTCCGAATATAATCTTAGATACTGCTTTTTTAGTAGCCATTTGAACATTAGATTGCAATTGTTCTTGTTGTTCCTTAGATATATCAATTGATTTATAGACTTTTGTCAACTTAGCATCTGTAATTTCACTAACAATATCACTGATGCCATCAACCGTTGATGCAAGATTACGAAATTGATACCACTGTTTAAATTCATCTACATACTCAGATAACACTTCCCTTGTTTCTTCTAATACATTTTCTCTACCATTTGCTTCCTGAGTAAAGTAATCTATATTGAATACACTTACACCATCAAGTTCTTCTACACTTGGATCCATATCTCTTGGGATTGCCATATCAATCAGATAATAATGCTTTCCTTTCCGTCTTTTATTCTCAAACAAATTCTTATTTATGGTAAAATGATGGCTTTTAGTCGCACTAAAAATATAGTCCATAGACGCAATATGTTCATATCTCTCATCATATAATACCACTCCACTGCCTTCCGGAATGATTGCTTTACTTTTTTTATATTGGCGAAGGGTCATCCAAACCTCACACTTCTTCTCTAATAAATTTTGAGCCATTAAACGACCCATTTCTCCATTACCAATTACTAAACAAGATTTCCCTGTTAAATCACCCTGTTCTTTTTCCAGTTGTTCTACAATTGCGTGAGGCAGGGAAGTGTTGCTCTTTGCTATTTGAATATTTGTTTTGACTTTTTTTGCAGCTGTAATAGCAATTCGAAATAAACACTCTAAAACAGAGTCTATATATTGATACTCTCTTGCTTGTTGCAGAGCTTGTTTTAATTGAGTTAAAATCTGATCTTCACCAAATATCTGGGAGTGAATACCACAACCTAATTCCATTAAGTAATTTACTGCCTCATCCCCCTGCCTGTAAACACAAAAGCTACGCATAGTCTCTTTGGCATTTTCACCTATCACTAGCTGACTAAAGCATTCTACTTCAGACGTACCTAATTCACTAAACCAGATTTCGGTTCGATTGCAGGTAGATAATATGATACAACCGCTCGAGTGATATCTCTCTTTTATTACTTTTGCAATTTCTAATTGTTTTTCAAATGTTAGAGATAAATGCTCTCTATCTTCGATATTAGCGGTATTATAGTCAATCCCCACCATGCTGATGTTCATATTTATAACCTCACTTTTTCATTCTACTTAAGGATCGAAACTCCAAGTATCGTTACTTTTAACATAACACAGCACCTATATTGATACAAATAAGAATCTTCTAAGATAATCATAAGATTTACCTATATCACTACAACAAACGATCGAAGATTTCTGCATACTTATATTTTTTAACTAGATCAATGAATTCTTCCATTTGCTTTGATATAAATTTGTTTTTATGATATACAATACTAAAGGAGCGATTCCATGTGGTATCCCTATTCTTAATTACAACGATACTACCATTTTCAATCTGCTCTTTTGCAAGCCGAATGGATAGTACAGCCAAACAATGATTATCTATCACAGATCGGATCATTGCTGTTGGACAATTTGCAACCATGCTAATATTTATGGATACTTCTTGTTCTTTTAAATAGTTTTCAAATAGCTCTCGTGTTCCACTTCCTTCTTCCCGCATTACAAATTTTTCTCCGGCTAGATCCTTTGATGTAAAACTCTTTTTCTTTGCAAAAGGGTGATTTGCACTACATACTAAAACCAAGTAATCGTCTACCGCAGGTATCGTCACTAAATCCGGACTCTTTACTCTGCCCTCTACAAGACCAATATCTAACTCAGAATTCAATATCTTCTCTTCAATATTATGTGTGTTGTTTATGTAGGAATAGATTTCAACTTCGTTATTTAACTCTTGATATGAATTCAATATATCACATATAAGACAGCTTCCTATTGTAATCGTTGAACCAATTTTAAGCTTTTGATACCCTGTTGTTTCAAACATTTTACTTTCTAAATAATCAAATTGTTCTACCACTTGCTTAGAATATGAAAGCAACTGTCTTCCCTTTTCTGTTATATATAGTTTTTTCGATAACCGTTCAAACAATAGCGCCCCATAATGATCTTCTAACTCCTTAATTGCTTGACTTACGGTTGGCTGGGATACATAAAACTTAGCTGCAGCAATGCTCATCTTCCCACTTTGTGCTACTTCGTTAAATATTCTTAAATGGCGTATCGTCATGGAATCACCTCTATTTTATTTTCTATCATAGGTTTTACCTATGACTTCGATAAGATATTATCACTTTTATTATATTAAAACAAGTGCTATATTAAACATATGTTAAAAAATAAACAAAGGGGTGTAGCTGTGAAGATTTTAATTATTGGCGGCGTTGCCGCAGGTACTAAGGTTGCAGCAAAGTTAAAACGTGAAAACCGCGACTATGACGTAACGATTCTAACCAAAAGCAAGGATATTTCCTACGCTGGTTGTGGATTGCCTTACTATGTGGGTAACGTAATCGAGCAACGCGAGCAATTAATAGTCAACACACCAGCTAGTTTTTCAGCGTTAACTGGTGTCACAGTATTGACTGAGACTGAAGTTATCAAAATGAACCGAGATCAAAAAACTGTAGAAGCAAAGAACCTAGCAACGAACGAACTTTCTACATATTCCTATGACAAGTTAGTGATTGCTTCCGGAGCAAGCCCAATTAAACCATCGATCGAGGGTGTTAATTTAGATGGCGTATATTACATGAGAACTCCTGAAGATGCCATTGGTCTTCGCGAAGCAGTAGAAGCAGGAAAGATCAAACGTGCAGTCGTTGTAGGTGGTGGTTTTATTGGCCTTGAAGTTGCTGAGAACTTAAGCCTCCAAGGTGTACGAGTAACTGTACTGGATATGGCTGATCACATCTTACCTGGTTTTGACCCTGAATTTGCAGAGTATGTTGAAAATCACTTGGCTGACCATAGTATTATGGCAATGACTAATACCAGATTAGAAGCAATTCTTGGTGAAGAGAAAGTTGAGAAAGTTCAAACCGGAAAACGTGCTATCAAATGTGATGCAGTAATTCTTGCAATGGGTATTCGTGCTAACACATCCTTTGCTGTAAACACTGGTCTGGAATTAATGAAAAATCAGACAATCAAGGTAAATGAATTTCTTATGACAAACGATCCCGATATCTATGCAGTTGGTGACTGTGCTTGTGTATCCAATGCATTAACGAAAGAAAGCGCTTGGTCCCCTATGGGTTCATCCGCTAATATTGAGGGACGTATTGCTGCCAGAAATATAGCCGGAGGCCGCATATCCTATCACGGTGTATTTGGCACCGGTGTTTGCAAATTACCTGAACTTAATGTAGGAAGAACTGGTTTAACAGAAGCAGGGGCAATCGCAGCTGGCTATGATGCTGTTAGTGTTGTTACTGTAGTGGATGATAAAGCACACTACTATCCAGAGGCATCTTATTTTATAGTAAAAATGATTGCTGATAAAACTACAAAGAAATTATTAGGTCTTCAAGTATTAGGTAAAGGCAGCGTTGATAAAATGATTGATATCGCAGTTACAGCCCTTACGATGAAGGCAACTTTAGAAGATATCGAGAACATGGATTTAGCGTATGCACCTCCATTCTCTACAGCAATTCATCCATTATCCCATACGGTGAATGTTCTTTTAAATAAAATAAGTGGTGCTTTTAATAGTATCACTCCAACAGATTACAAGGCTGGTAAGGCTGAAGGTTACAAATTAATTGATGCCTCTATTGCCCCATCCATTACAGGCGCTCCTTATATGGATTTAACAAAGGTTACCGGCAAAGTCGCGGACTATTCATTGGATGATAAACTATTACTGGCCTGTTCCAAAGGTAAAAGAGCCTATTTATTACAAAATCGCCTGAAACACTTCGGATATACAAATACTTTGGTTCTTGAAGGTGGATCTATATTTAATTCAATTGAGTTATAGATAGAAGTCAACTAATTTTATGGAGGGAAAAACATGACACAATTAAAAGTAACTGCAGAAGATGAAAAAAGAGTAAAGGCCCTTGGGTTTCTTAGAAACAAGGGAACTGATAACTTTTCAGCAAGAATTATTACTGTAAATGGTAAAATTACTGCAGCTCAAAACAAATGCTTATCTGAGGCATCTGAAATTTATGGTAACGGTATCGTTACTATGACAACAAGATTAACACTTGAATGCCAAGGCGTTCATTACGATAACATTGAGAAGTTCCGTGAATATATTGCAAAGGAAGGACTTGTTACCGGTGGTACCGGTTCAAAAGTACGTCCGGTTGTATCTTGCAAAGGAACCACTTGCCAATATGGTCTTATTGACACATTTGAACTTTCAGAAGAAATTCACGAACGTTTTTATAATGGCTATGCAAGCGTAAAATTACCTCATAAATTTAAAATTGCTGTAGGTGGCTGCCCTAATAACTGTGTAAAGCCAGACTTAAACGACTTAGGTATTATCGGTCAATTAATTCCTAACTATGATGAAGATAATTGTAATGCGTGTAAAAAATGTTCTGTTGTAGAATCCTGTCCTATGGATGCTGCAACTTTAGTAGATGGTGTTCCTACGATTGATAAAGATGTCTGTAATAACTGTGGCCGTTGCGTCGGTAAATGTCATTTTGATTGCATCGAAGATGGCATAAGCGGATACAAGATTTACATAGGTGGTAGATGGGGCAAAAAAGTAGCACACGGAATTTCTCTTGATCGTGTATTCACCAGCAAAGAGGAAGCTTTAGCAATCATTGAAAAAACAATTCTCCTCTTTAGAGAACAAGGACAAACCGGAGAACGTTTATCCGATACGATTTCCCGTATTGGTTTTGAAAATGTTCAAGCTCAGTTATACGCAAATGATTTACTAGACCGCAAACAGGAAATCTTAGATGCTAAGCTTCACTTAGTAGGCGGCGCAACTTGTTAATATAGGCTTTATAATAACCGATAGAGCATTTACTCTATTCGGTTATTATTTCGGACTTTTATTGTTAAAAATTTAACCAGTTTGAGGGGACATTACAAATGATGAACAAAAAATCTTACTTAGCTATTGGGACCTGCGTTGTTATTGCAATCATAGCAACTTATCTTGGAAAACTTCAAAATATTATTGGTGCACCAATGATTGGTCTATTTATCGGAATGCTTCTTGTAAACATCTTACCTAGCGTAGACAAAGACTTTAAAAAAGGTACAACTTTTGCAGGTAAAAAGTGCTTGAACTTAGGTATCATCCTTGCAGGCGGAACACTTGATTTTGCTCAAATCTTAGGATTTGGTGCGAAAGCGCTTCCTTTAATCATTATAAATATCTGCTTATCCTTTACAGTAGCATATTTCGTTGGTAAACAATTAAAACAATCCTGGAATACTTGTACTTTAGTTGGTGGAGGAACTTGTATCTGTGGTGGTACGGCCATTGCTACTCTCGCTTCTATTATTAAAGCAAAGGAAACTGAGATTGCTTACGCTATGACAGCGATCTTTCTTTTTGATATATTAGCAGCTCTGGTATACCCATACTTAGCAGGTGCACTTAATTTAACTTCCAATCAATTTGGATTCCTTGCAGGTACTGCAATCAATGATACATCAAGTGTTGCAGCTTCTGAAGCTACATATAATGCAATAAATGGTTTAGACTTAAATCTAGCAATTACAGTGAAGCTCACACGTACTACTATGCTCATTGCATTAGCAGTGATCTTTACTATAATCACAGTACGTAAACAATCTAAGAACAATGCTACAAATGCGGAGCAAACAAGTATTTCAAAAACCGTATTAAAAGTATTCCCATGGTTTATCCTTGGCTTTTTAATAATGGCAGTTTTAAATACAGTGGGTTTGTTTGATTTAGTTAACGGACTAGATAAGTACCTAAAATCCGGTTATAAATTATTTATTACCATTGCATTAGCAGGCGTAGGATTCAAGATCAAATTCAAAGATTTATTAACGAAAGGTATTAAGCCTATTATTCTTGGTGGCTGCACTTGGTTAGCTGTTGCTGCTTCCTCTATGATATTTATTCATTTGTTTGCAGGTTTTATTGGTTAATATAAAAAGACATTTTAAGATGAAAGGAGCCCTATCACTATGGATCTGCATCAATCAAAAAAAGCAATTCTAATTGTAAGTTATGGTAAAAATTCTTTAAGTACCGGTAATGATTTTATCTTAGCACTAGAAAAACAATTAAAATCAGCCTTACAAGACTATGCTGTATATCCAGCAATCATTAGCCATGGACAGGATAAGGATTCCACGGGCCTGCCTTTTCTCTTTAAGGTGCTGGAACAGCTATATTATAATAAAATAACTACACTTTTTATCCTACCAACATTCCTACTGCCTGGTCATAGTTTTCTTAAAATGCAACAAACTCTGGCTGATCATCAACATTTATTTAATGAGATCAACATTTGCACACCATTACTGGCTGCGAAAGAATGCTATGGTCCAATTTCCACTTCCCTTGCAACCCTATATCCAGTTCACAATGATGATGAGGCAATTGTATTCTTAGGGCATGGCAGCTCCCACTCATCCAGTATTTATTACAATGAACTTGAAACATATTTTCATAATAATCATCACATAAATTATTATGTGTTAACTCTTGATTTTCTTTCGGATATAGGTGACTTTATTGCAATGTTACATAAAAGAGGTATAAAATATATACGGTTAATTCCATTACTAATGCTTGCCGGTTATCACGTCTTTCACGACATGGCCGGCAAGCATCAGGAATCTTTATATTCTGTTTTAACTGCAGCAGGTTTTAAAGTAGACTGCGTTCTGTCAGGACTTGGAAATGAGCCTTTAATTCAGCAAATATTGATAGATCAGCTGCTAATACAAATTAATAAAGATAATTTACTTCTTTAATCCCCAATTCTGGCTCTTTAATATGCGATAGCTTATCCCGAAAGTAGCTTCGCAGCAGCTGAGAACTTCATTTCCGCGGTTTCTGAAGTGTGTCCACCGGCCAGATGAAAGGCGTTGATCTATTAAAAATAAATCAACGCCTTTTTTGATACTTAATTTATAAAAAAGATATTAAACTGCTAATGCCCACAATAAGGGTTACCACTCCTACCAGGATACCCAATACATTCTGAATAGGAGTACTCTTATATTTACCCATCAATTTCTCACGACTGGTTAAATAAATTAACAGAAAAACTACAATTGGAAGAAAAATTCCATTTACCGCCTGCGCTGTCATAATGATACTTACGGGTTTAAACCCGGACAAGGCAACTACAATTCCCGTTACAAGAACAATAACATTGGTATAAAAAAAACGTTTATCTTTTCTGTGCATTTCCCAGCCAAACAGACCAGATAAAACAAAAGAAACACCCAGCGGAGTACCAGTGGAGGCCGAGACTCCGGCCGCTATCATTCCAATAGCTAAAAAAGGCTTTGAAAAACGTCCCAGCAGCGGTTCCAGTGAACCTGCCATATCTGCTGCCGAAGTTACTTCAACACCGCGGATAACAGTACCTGCACTAATCATGATTGCGGCAGTAATAATACCGCCTATAATCATAGTTATAGTTGTATCAAATCTGGAAAGGGGAAGCTGTTTAGGGTCTGACCAGGTTCTCCTAGAGCTTGTTGCATGAATGAACATGTTATACGGTACTACTGTTGTACCTATCATCGCAACGCAGGTTAGTGCCGAGCCATGGGGTATCGTTGGAATCATACCCTTAAATATTTCGCCCATATCTGGTTTTGTAATAATCATTGTTGCCGTAAACACCACGGCCATGACTGTTACCGTAACCGACAGAAGCTTCATTAGCGTTTTAAGAATATCATCACTGATATTAATTATTATAAGTATACAGCACCCCCATACAGCTGCCACGATATTTGAAGGTATTCCAGTTATTGAGGACACACCCATAGCAGTTCCTGTCAAGTCACCGCCCATATAGGCCATTCCACCCAGAGTAATAGAAAATGCAATGACAGCAGCCATTATTTTACGTATAACCGGCTTGTCTCCCAAATATGACATAATCCCCTCTGCCAGACCTGTTTGTGTAACAATTCCGAAGCGGGATGCCATTTCCTGTAAAACAATTACGGCGATAATAGAAAACACAACAGTCCATAATAATGCGAAACCAAAGCTGGCTCCAGCCCTGGTAGCACTGGTTATAGAACCTGGCCCCATAAAAGTACCGACAACCAAAATTCCAGGCCCCATACCCTTGAGTTTTTCTTTCAGAGAGTATTTATTGTACAGTGAATTATTAGTATTTGCTTTTGATACTTCTTTTTCTCCCATAGTAATCTCCCATTTTTATTCAATTTTTTGATCTTATCAACATACGACCTCTGTATCTAACCTAATTATGCGCATCTTTGTCTTTCATACGGAAACAGAATGAACAGACTCCATTTTCATAAATACGTCTGTCATGGATACATTCCAAATCTTCGCTGTAACCTTTTGCAATAGCTGGATCGATAACGTCACAATACAGCTTTCCGTATTCTTCCATTCCATCTTTAATCCATTGTTCAGCAAATCCGCACTGAGTAAAGAGTTGCTCCACCTGATTGTCCCCATATGTATTTTCGGCGGTAAAATCATCACTTCTGCCCATATCATAGTTAGGTAGATAATTGAAAGCATCAATCTTACAGCCATTTGCTTTTGCCCGCTCAGCAATGTTGCGTCCCCTCTCTTCACCAAAAGCCCAAACTCCATCTCTAATTGCCTGTTCTCCTTCTTCGCCGAATTTTTCAACTACCTCTTTAGCGAGGTGTGCGAACAACCGGCAGAATAAAGTAGCCCAGGAAACCGGTTCCTTACTCTCATTGTCCTTCATGCTTACTGCTCCCTCTGTTCCTTCAATGTTTTCCATAGTTAATTTCCTCCTCAATCATTTTTGGTTTATTAAGTTTCATCTATCAAGAAATGCATAGCATTTTCTTACGCCTTACTGTCCAAAGCAAGTATGGTTTGATACAATACATCCGTTCCTTTTGCAAGTGCCTCGGGAAAAACGTACTCCTCAGGATTATGGGTAATGCCTTTGATGCATGGGACAAACAGCATGGCAGCCGGCCAACGTGCAGAAAGTATCATTGCATCGTGCCCTGCTCCACTGTTCATAGTGCGGTAGGAATACCCTAACTGCTCACAGCTTTCCTGAATCATGCTGCACAGATGCCCGTCCATTTCAATTGGATCCTGACGGGAATCAATGCGAACCTCAATATCCACATTGCATTCTTTTGCCACTTCTCTGGCCCTTTGCTGAATGAAGGCAGTCAATTCATCAATATTTGACATCTTACCTGAACGTAAATCTACAGTAAAAATGCATTTAGATGGAATGCAGTTTGAAGAACCCGGCAACAAATCCAACTTACCAATTGTGGCAGTAGCACTATGCGCATAATGCTGGGTAGTGTGACACGCGATGTGATTCACTAAACGACATGCACCTGAGGCTGCATCCTGCCGCAAAGGCATGGGAACCGTTCCTGCATGACCTGCAAAGCCGGTGACCGTTACCGTAAGCCAGGAAATTGCAACGATGTTCTCAACAATGCCAATGTCAATGTTCTCAGTTTCAAGAACCGGACCCTGCTCATCATGCAATTCTATAAACGCTAAGATTTCGTCGCTTTCCCTATATGACGGACAGACATAGGCAGGCAGATAAGTACGATTGACTTCCCTTAAAGTGATCCCTTCTGAATCTCGGATTGCATCCAATTCTTTCTCACCGAACACACCGGTTATAAACTTGCTGCCTAAAAGTACCTGCCCGAAACGTGTACCTTCCTCTTCCATAGTTCCGACAACCTCAAAAGTATGCCGCAGAGTTATCCCCTTTTCCTTGATCATCCTGACCGCCTCCAGGGCACATACCGCTCCGGCGATTCCGTCAAAAGCCCCGGCGCACCTCACCGTATCCAAGTGTGAGCCGGACAGAATAGCAGGTAACCCCTTCTCTGTTCCTTCCAATCTGCCGTATACGTTGCCGATCCCGTCCTCTCTTACAGCCAAACCTGCTTCCTTCATGCGGCTCTTAAAAAAATCTGCTCCTTGTCGGTAGACTTGTGTAAAACCAATCCTAGTTGTTCCAGCATCACATGGTTCTGAAATACCTTTCAGATTCTCAATGTCCGACTGGATTCGCATCATATCAGCCATTTACATCAACCTCCTAGATTAACTGTACTATAGTAAATTGACAATTCTAATTTATGAGCTTATAATATCAGAAGCAAACGATAATGCAATGTGAATAACGGCATTATCGTGCAACCATAAAATATTAGTATTAATTTCTAAATACAGCTAATCTATTTTGGTAATTATGACTGAGGGAGAGTGCACTATGAAAGAAGAAGTAAAAACTATTCAATCAGTACAGCGAGCAATTGACATCATAAACTGCGTTGGAGATGCGGGACGAAAGATAAGTCTCAAAGAGATTAGCTCGAAACTGGATCTGAATATAAACACTACACGGGGACTGGCACAAACACTTCTTGCCAATGGATTCTTATCCAGAGATGTAGAACAGGGAACTTATACCTTAGGGTATGAATTTCTGACAAAATCAAAATTGGTGTACCAGCTTCAGATACAGCGTATACGAGATATTGCTCATCCCCGTATGGAGCAGATATCTGAAAAATATAATGTTTCTTCCTGGCTGCAAATCAGCTTTTACAGAGATATTTATACTGTGGAAACATTGGAAGCACCCAAAACAAGTTATTCCTATACTCCCAAATCTGGTGCAAGCCTTCCATTGCATGCGTCTGCGTCAGGTAAACTGCGAATTGCCTATATGCCGGAGAATGAACGGGAAAAGGTTCTGAACACTATATATCTGGAACAATTGACTACGCAAACAATTACAGATCGAAAAGAATTTGAAAATGTGATTAAGCAGGTGTATTCCCAAGGCTATGCCACTGAGTTTGAGGAAATAGATATGGGAATCAGCAGCATAGCCGTCCCTATTTTCGACACCCGGGGAGCATTAAGCGGAACCTTAAGTATTGCAGCGCCGTCAGTTAAACTGAACCGTGTCTTTAGCAATATATTAGTCGATCTCAAAAGGGCAGGTATGTACATCACAGATGGCATTTCAAGCCACCGAAGGATTTAGGCATATGGTTGAATCGGTAAGTTGGGGTATTTATGTGACCATTTTTACACCGTCTTCGTTAGATACCTTACTTTGTGTTCGAGTTCACTGCATTCCTCATAGCTATAGACTTCTATTGTTCGCGTATAGTCATCTTGCCTGCATTTTCTGTCCATATTAGAAAAAACCGTCTTCCGTCATGGCAGCGGTAGCCTATCTTCCTCTCTTTCTAATCTTTAGAATATAAAAGAGGCAAAGTTCATAGGTCATTTAGACTTAAAACTTTGCCTCACAAATTTGAAATAATTGCGTAGATAGGGGAATTGCCTATTACCGGACGGAAAGTGATAAAGTCGAAAGTATCACCAACCTTGTGACCTCTGTGGCCTCCCATTTTACCCTTGCGTTCAACTACTGTGATTTAATTTTAGGATTTTTCATGAGTCCTCCTGCACTGTCTTATGAGGTGGTATTTTGCTTGGCATTGTCTTGATTCTGAAAGTAAAATACCACCATTTGAATACCATAATACAAGCAATTCCTGTTCGGAGAGTCCATGACGAAATGAGCACCATGGTAATGATTAGGATACAACTCACCGGAATGCACAGGCCGAGCTTTGCCTTCAGCGTCATGGCTCGTGTTCTTACAAACTCCGCCAAGTATTTCTGATATAGCTTCGTGCCTGTAAACCACTTATGAAACTGTGGCGAACCTTTTGCGAAACAGAAACAAGCCAGCAGATAAAACGGGGTGGTTGGCAAAATCGGAAGGATAATGCCAACCGTTCCGAGTCCAACCGCCAGAAACCCAATGAACAAAAAGACGAGATTAAGGATTTTCTTCATATGCGGCATATCCTTAATCGTAGTATTTTCCTGTCATTTCAAGAATCTCTACCTGAATGACTGCTGTTCCTCTTACCATATTTTCAGGCAGCGTAGTCCCTGATAGGTGAGGGGTATATTTTTTTACGACCTCCATCAGAGCTTCCCTTTTCAGGTCAATATCATCCACCAAGGTAGCCATGCCAGAAAGTATCACACTTTCGTATTTTGTGTTGGTATCGCAAGCCTTGCCGTCCGGGTCAAGGAGTAAGTCTTGCATTTCATAAGCGGTGATACTTACATGAGGGTCTGCTTTAATGTTGTTAATTTTTTTACCCTTGGGTAAACCGTGCATATAAATAAAGCCATTGTGATAAACATGGTGCATTGGTATGACATACGGTGTACTATCCTCATTCAGCATAGCAAGACTACACGTTGCAGTCCGATTCAGCAAATCCTCCATCCTGTCCTTAGTCATCATATGTGTTTTCATTCTGTGTTGCATGATTTATTCCTCCATAATAAGATACTTTATTTCTTATCAAGTATATCGTATAATTGTATCTATCGAAAGCGACAATTATCAAATTTTTAATAGGTACAATCAAGGAGAGAACATATGTTAATCATAGACAGGCATTCAGATGAACCGTTATATATGCAAATTTATCATCAACTAAGGGACAAGATTATATCCGGAGAGTTATGCGAGGGAAGCATTCTCCCACCTATCAGAACATTGGCCAGTACACTCATAGTTGCAAAAAATACGGTTGACAGTGCATATCAGCAGCTTTGTTCCGAAGGTTATGTTCAAAGCAAGATTGGCAGCGGCTATAAGGTACAGAAGATAGCGATAAACAACCTTGCTCCGTCCCATATAAAACAAACTGACTTTGAAAAGCCCATTATACAGGAATTAGAAGAAACATTTACCATACAGTATGATTTCAAATACTGCAGACTTGATATTGAGAATTTCCCCCTTCGTATCTGGCGTAAACTGCTGAACCAGGTATTGCTATCCGATGAAATTGGGCATATCGCTGATTATCATGAGAAAAAGGGAGATTCAGCACTTCGGGTACAGATTATGAAATATCTCACCAACTCCAGAGGGGTTATTTGCCGCCCGGAACAAATTATTCTTTGCTCCGGAGCTATGTCAGCCCTGAGTTTAGTCTGCCAGTTGCTCATGCAGGAAACCAACATTGTCGCTGTGGAGGACCCCTGCTATGACAGTGCCAGAGAAACCTTCATCAATCATGGTTATGATGTGATGCCTATTGGATTGCAGGATGATGGCATTGATTTGATGAAACTCTCGGCTTCCGGTACGAAGCTAGTCTATACCACGCCCTCCCATCAGTTCCCAACAGGTATTGTCATGTCAATCAACAAACGGCTCAAGCTGTTAGAATGGGCGGAGCAGAATCACGCTTATATTATCGAGGACGATTATGACAGTGAGCTTCGTTATAACAGCAGACCAATCCCCTCTATCCATTCCCTCGACAAGAAAGAACATGTGATTTATGTCAACACCTTTTCCAAAGTGCTTGCTCCCGGCCTAAGAATGGGTTTTCTCGTTTTGCCGGAGGAATTACTGAAGCATTACCATGCTAACTTCTCAAATTATCATTGTTCTATTCCTTGGCTGGAGCAGAAAGTCATGTATCACTTTATCCAGCAGGGACATTGGAATCGGATGCTGAACAAATCCTCTGTATCCAATAAAAGAAAGCATGATATGTTAATCAGCACAATCCAAAGTCAGATGGCAGGGAGGGTAAACATCCATGGTAAAAATGCCGGTCTGCACATTCTGCTGGAGGTTCATAATGGGATGTCCGAAAAAGAACTCATTGCGTCAGCACAAAGGGCGGGGGTTGGAGTTTATCCGGTATCCGACTATTGGATGAACCTGCAAAGCTACTCGGATAATTTGGTTCTCATGGGATATAGCAGTTTATCAGAAGAGGAAATTGTGGACGGTATCACCCGGCTATCCTCCGCTTGGTTTTAGAATATACTGAAAATAAAAAACACTGCCAATAGAATAAATTAGCATTTGCGATGCTTGGAGTAGAAAAATCCCCCGGAGTACAAGAAACAAAATAAAGGGAATGCTATTGAACCAATCCTGGCAGAAGATCACGCTTAATAACCTATCTGAAAAACTGCTGATAGTCCTGGATCCCTAATATCCTTTGATAAAAAATTAACTATAATTACTTATCTGGATTGACATTTATGTATAATAAAAATATAATATATTATATCGATAAATAAATATCGATATAATATTATCAAACTAACAATCTAAGGAGGAATTAACATGGCTAATATAATTGGCAGCCCTGAACGCTACGTTCAAGGCAGAGGGATATTAGGTGAGCTATGTAAACATTTGCAAAATATAGGAAAGGCGCCCTTTATTTTAGTTAGCGAATCTGGTAAGGGACGTGTTAAAGATCCTATCGAAAAGAGTGCAAAAGAATATAATACAAAATTATCTTTCGAAATCTTTCAAGGTGAGTGCTCTCGTAATGAAATTGACCGCTTAGTGAACGTATATAAGGAATCTGGTTGTGATGTAGTTGTTGGAATTGGAGGAGGAAAGATCCACGATACAGCAAAAGCTCTTGCATTTTACGCAGAAGCTCCTGTAGTAATCGTTCCTACCATTGCCGGTACAGATGCTCCATGCAGTGCTTTATCAGTTATCTATACAGACGACGGCGCTTTTGAAGATTATCTTTTTCTTCCTAAAAATCCAAACATGGTTTTGGTCGATACTGAAGTAATTAGTTCTGCTCCGGCACGTTTACTTGTATCTGGCATGGGAGATGCATTGGCAACCTATTTTGAAGCCCGTGCATGTATGCAGTCAAACAGTCCTAACTTTATTGGCGGCTACTATACCATCACCTCTATGGCAATTGCCAGATTATGTTATGATACATTACTTGCTAACGGTATTCAGGCTCTTGTTTCTGCACAAGCGAAAGTATGTACAAAAGCACTGGAAAACATTGTTGAAGCAAATACATATCTTTCAGGTATTGGTTTTGAAAGCTGTGGTATCGCAGCAGCCCATGCGATTCATAATGGATTTACAGCTATCCATGAAACACATCAGTGTTACCATGGTGAGAAAGTGGCTTTTGGTACCTTAACTCAATTAGTACTTGAAAATGCTTCTCCGGAAGAATTTGAAGAAGTGATAAATTTTTGTTTAGATGTCGGATTGCCAACTACTCTGGAGGATCTTGGAATTCATGAGATTAAAATAGATGAAATAATGAAAGTTGCAGAATTAGCATGTAGCCCTAATGATACAATGGGAAACATGCCATTAACATTAACACCTGAAATAGTTTGTGATGCTATTATTGCTACAGATAAACTGGGGCACTATTTTAAAGCAAAGCGGCTTTAATTAAAGGCCCTTTACTGAAATAAATCTAAATCTTCCATTGTCTAAACGCATATGGAACTGAAAACAGGAGAGGAACGGTCATGATTTTTCTTAAATCGCTCCCCTCCCGGGTTTCATATAATGATTCAATTACTTTCAGGAAAAACTGGTTTTATGGTTCACAAACATCCAGAACGAATCCGTCCCGCACAAAGAGCGGCATCTGATCCAACGGCGTCTCTACCTCGATACTCTGACCGCCTTCCCACGTTTTCTTCGTCCAGACATTCATCCATACTGCGCCTTTTGGAAGGTAAACACCAATCTTATCAGCGCCTGCCTCCATAACCGGCACTACCATGACATTCGGGCCATACATATATTGATTTTCTGTCTCCCAGCACGCACAGTCCTCTGGGAAATCGTAGAACAGCGGCCTCATCACAGGGGTTCCTTTTTCATGAGCTTCCTTCATCAACTTCCGCGTATAGGGGCGCATATTTTCACGAATCCATAAGTACTTTTTACAAATTTCGTACACCTTATCACCATAGCTCCAGATCTCATTGGGCGCGCCAGACACGCATGCTGCCCCTCCGGTAGTCCCCTGCTGAGGCTGATACGGCATCCGATAACCGTGAAGCCGCATAACAGGGCAGAAGGTTCCATATTCAAACCAGCGTACCAACACCTCATGGAATTTCTCGTCGGTAATGTTGGCTCCAAAAAATCCTCCTATATCCGTGGTCCACCATGGAATACCCGCCAAACCCATGTTGAGTCCGGCTGCAACCTGATTTTTCATGCTGTCGAAGCTGGAATGTATATCGCCGGACCAAACCAGCGCCCCGTATTTCTGGCTGCCCGCCCAGGCACAGCGCAGAAGGTTTACCACATTCTCCTGTCCTTCCCCACGCATCCCTTCGAAGAAGGTCTTTGCGTACATCGCCGGGTAAATATTCCCGATCTGCACATTCGGCCCCAAATGATAGCGGTAGTTTTCAAAATCATAGACGGAGTATTCCGGTTCTGCTTCATCCAGCCAAAATATCTTTACACCTTTATTATAATAATTCTGTTTGCATTTCTTCCAGACGTAATCCCGCGCCTCAGGGTTTGTGGGGTCATACTGGATCGTGTTGCCCATATAGACATTGTCAATACGCACGCCCTTCTCCACCCGAGTCAGCAGACCCTTCGCCTTCATCTCCTCGAAATTCTCACTTAAATAATCGACCATTGGCCATACGGATACCATCAGTTCGATCCCCATATCATTCAGTTCCGTAATCATGCTGTCCGGGTCCGGCCAGTACGTAGGATCAAACCTCCAGTCCCCCTGTTTGGGCCAGTGGAAGAAGTCCACGACAATCACGTCGATGGGAAGCTCCCGTCTCTTATACTCTCTGGCGACCTCCAGAAGTTCCTCCTGCGTCTGATAGCGCAGCTTACACTGCCAGAATCCAAGACCATATTCCGGCATCATCGGCACCTTCCCCGCGGCGTTCGCATACGCCTCCTCAATCTCTGCAGGAGAGTCTCCCGCAGTAATCCAATAGTCCAGCTTTTTCGTGGACTTCGCTTCCCATGTGGTAATATTTCTGGCGAAATTAACACGCCCGACTGCCGGGTTATTCCACAGAAAACCATACCCCAGCGAGGAAAGGGCAAACGGTACACTGGCTTGGGAGTTTCGGTGCGCCAGTTCTAAATCTGCACCTTTCAAATCCAGAAAATCCTGCTGATACTGCCCCATCCCATAGATTTTCTCCTTAGGGTCAGATACAAAGCGCATTGTCAAGGTGTAATCCCCGCCGATAATTGGCTTAAATTCTCGAGCTTCAATCTCCAGGGAACTGCACGTATCGGCAAACATATCCTCCCGGTTGCGTACGTATTCTTCCAGAAGCAGTTCCCCTTTCTGGTTATAGAAAGAAAGCTTTCCAATATTATTGATAACCGCTTTAATTTTACCATTCGTGATTTCCGCCGTATAATCATGAATTGTCACCTTCGCTCCTGACAACTCCGGCTTTCCTTCCAGCGCCCAAAGTTCCTCGGGCATCTGCGCCATCTTTGACGCACGCACCCGCAGAGAATTGGTCCCCCACGGCTCCACAATTAAACGTTCCGCGTCATAGCGATAATAGAGCGCCCCGTCCTTCTCTTCAAAATACCCCAGTAAAAACCGGTTATCGGAGCGGAAATCTCCGGCTTTCTCCATTTTCTGCATCTCCTCTTTTTGGTCCATCTGCGTGATCCTCCTTTTACTCAACTGAATATTAATGATTTTTTTTACTCTGCGGTGTGTGTTCCGCCAGTATCGGTTCTATCAGACAATGGTATATCCTGTGGACAGGGGCCGGCAGAATCAGAACAAGCGGAAGACACCACCAGACAAGCATGACACTGACCGCTGTAACCAGTACCAGGAGTATGGTACGCGGTAAATGACGGAAACACATATAAATCGATACTTTCAGAATCCACCCCGCGGGCATGGAAAAACGGGAAAGAGCAGGAAATGCGTAAAGCTGCGTCCCTATTGCAAAAAGCAGGCATACACTATACAGAAGCAGCAGAAAAACAGCCCCGGCTCCCTCCATCTTTGCCGACACAATTCCAAGATTGAGCTGAAAAATGATAGCCGCAGCCGCAAGAATCCCCCACAGTCCGCAGGAAGGTTTGAAGTTCCACACAAAAGATTGAAAAAACACCTTCACTACATACCCCTCATCCTGCACTCCCTGTTTATGGACCGTATCATACATCGCCGTGGTAGAAGCACCGACGGTAATCACAGGCAAGCAGAACAGCAGCCAAAGCAGGTTAAGCGCCACCGTATCAAAGATCTTCTCCATGTAGTAAAAGTAGTCTCCTCCGTAGGAGAAGAACCCTTTGCTTCCAAACCTTTTTCTGCTTTTATCCATATCCTATCTCCTCTTTCATCTCTGCTTTCCACGGAGTCCCATGTGATACTCTTGCAATAATTCCCCGCAGCTTCGCATCACTTTGCGGTTTCGAACAGATAGTCCAACGTCCCTTCCTTTACGAACACCGGGATAGCGTTAATGGGGGCCGCGGCTATAATTTCCTTTCCCCCCTCATATACCAAAGCATCATTTAAGTTTTTCCAGCGGCCGGCCGGCAGATAGACCTTCCGCTCCGTCACAGCCTCGCAGAGAACCGGTGCAACCAGAACGTCCGGGCCGAATAAGTATTCATCCTCAATTTCCCAGCATCGGCCGTCTTTCGGATAGTCATAAAAAAGAGGACGCATCACTGGTGTTCCCTTTTCGTGGGCCTCCCGCATCAGTTCCGTAATATACGGCCGCATCTTCTCCCGCAGATTAATATATTTCCTGCAGACAGCGTAAATCTCTTCTCCATAGGACCAGATCTCATTCTCCGCTCCGCTGTTGTGTTTTCCCCCTCCGGCAGTACCGATCGGCTCCTTGATCGGTTCTCTGTATCCGTGCAGCCTCATGACAGGGCAGAAGGCGCCAAATTCAAACCAGCGCACAAACACTTCTCTAAATCCTTCGTCGTGTATATTACCTCCGTGAAATCCGCCAATGTCTGTCGTCCACCACGGAATTCCGGACAGTCCCATGTTGAGCCCGGCTGCCAGCTGGCTGCGCAGTGAGCGGAAAGATGAATCGATATCTCCCGACCACACCAGCGCCCCGTATTTCTGGCTTCCGGCCCATGCACAACGCAGCAGGCTCAATATGTTTTCCTGTCCCGCCTGCCGGAGGCCTTCATACGCCATTCTGGCATATTCCTTCGGATAAATATTACCTGTCTCTAAATCGGTTCCCTGATAATACCGGTAATGAGAGAACTGATATCCGGTAAATTCCGGCTCCGCCTCATCGAGCCAGAACAACTCAATTCCTTTGTCATAATAATTCCGGCGCAGTTTCTCCCACACGAAGCTGCGCGCGTCCGGATGCGTGGCGTCAAAAAATGCCGCATTTCCCAACTGACCGATCGCTTTTCCGTGCTCGCTGCGGACTAAATATCCTTCCCGGACCATCTTATGATAGTTCTCACTGCTTTCCTCAACGGTTGGCCAGACAGACACCATCAGCCTGACCCCCATCTCCTTCAGTTCACGCACCATGCCCTCAGGGTCGGGCCAGTAATCCTCATCAAATTTCCAGTCCCCCTGATTGGGCCAGTGAAAATAATCACAGACGATGACATCCAGTGGAATGCCCCTCTTCTTATACTCCCTCGCTACTTCCAAAAGCTCTTCCTGCGTCTGATAGCGCAGCTTGCACTGCCAGAAGCCCATGCCGTAATCCGGCATCATCGGTACCTTACCTACCGCATTGGCGTAAGCCTCCTCGATTTCAGCCGGAGTATCCCCGGCCACAATCCAGTAGTCCATTACCTTTGTGGACTCCGCCGTCCATTCCGTGATGTTCTTTCCGAATGTAACGCTGCCGATGGCTGGATTGTTCCACAAAAATCCGTAGCCGCGGCTGGAAAGTGCGAAGGGGATACTTGCCTGGGAATTGCGGTGCGCCAACTCAAGACGGCAGTTCTTCACATCCAGATACGGCTGCTGATACTGGCCCATGCCGTAGATTTTCTCTCCGTCACTCGGTTCAAACCGGACTTTTAGACGGTAATTATCCGTACCCGTGATTGGTTCAAAGGTCCTGGGATCAATTTCCAGAGCGCTGTTAAATTCCCCCTCAATCTCCTTCCGGAAACGGTTTCTGTCGTATTCCTCCAAAAGCAGCTCGCCTCTCCGGTTATAAAATTTTAACTTCCCGGTAGCCATCAGTTCACATCGAATGTTTCCATTTTCAATCCTGGCACCCATGCCGTCCAGCACGATGCTGATTTTTAATTCCTCATTTTCCGGTTCCAACAGAGCCGACCATTCTTCCTCCCTAATTGCAGAAAGTTGGGTAGCGCGGACCCTTAGGGCATTGGGCCCCCACGGCTCAATCTGCAGGATTTCTTTTTCCTGCCTCCTTATAACCGTATTTCCAATTTGTTTCAGCATTTCTTTCCTCCTATTCTTTGACCGCTCCGGCTGTTAAGCCGCTGACGATATATTTTTGCAGAAATACAAATAGCAGAACAACCGGTATGACAAGGATCGCGCCGTACGCCATGATACAGTTCCATTTTGTTCCGTATTTGCTCTGGAACTTATAGATATTGGCAGTCAGCGGACGCATCTCCGGCTTGACGTTAAAGGTCATGGAATAGACCAGGTCGTTCCAGCCATTCAAGAACGAGATAATTACCACCGTGATCACTCCGGTCTTGATCGCCGGTATCATGATAGAAAAAAATGAGCGGACCACGCCACAGCCGTCAATTCTTGCAGCGTCATCTAGGGACGTGGGAACCCCCTTGAAATACGGTCTCAGTGTCACCACAATAAATGGGATCGATCCCGAAGAGATTGCCAGCGCAGGGCCTAAATACGTACCCAAAAGACCGATTTTGTTGAAGATTAAATACATGGGAGTCAGCATCAGGGAGGCAGGCATCATCTGCGTCACCAGAAAGGCCAGCAGAAAGCCTTTGCTTCCCGGCACCTTATACCGCCCCATCCCATACGCCGTCGGCACACCGAAGCAGATAGAAATCGTCATAGACAGCAAGGCAATCAGGCAACTGTTCCTTAAAGAGCACAGGAAATCCTTGTCGGAGAAGTTCTTAATCCATGGCTCAAGCGTAAATGTGTGGGGATAATACGTCACTATTTTCCCGAAAGACTCCCCGTCTGTCTTGAAGGACATGGACAGTAGCCAGTAGATCGGGAAGAGGAAGATCACTGCAATTAATATTGCCAGCAGGCAGTTTAAAATATCTTTTCTGCCGCTGCTTGTACACACGGCATATCTGATTTTTTCTCCCATACTAATCATCCTCCTTTGTTATCAGCCGCAGATAGAACAATCCGATGACGAAGAGACAGGCAAACAGCACCATAGCCGCTGCAGAACCCAACGAAAATTCATATTTAGTAAATGACAGGCTATAAGCGTATGTCCCCAGGACGTCCGTGGCATTCAGCGGTCCGCCGCTTGTCATAATAAACATTAAATCAAACGCCTTAAAGGTATAGATAAATCCTAACATCAGTACTGCTAAAATAGAAGACTTCATAAGCGGGAGTGTTATGTATAAGAAACGCTGAATTTTGTTCGCCCCATCCATGGAAGCACTCTCATAAACATCCTGTGAAATTCCAGTCAGGCCCGAGGTCAGTAGCAGCATATTAAATGGAATGCCGACCCAGCAGTTGACCGCGATAACCGCGGTAAGAGCCGTGCTTCCTCCCACCAGCCATTCCACCGGCTGCTGAATCAATTCGATCTTTAAGAGCAGATCATTGATGACGCCCTCCGATACCCCGAATAAATTCTTTCCCAGCATGGCGGTGACAGACATCGGCATCATATATCCAACCAGAATTAATCCACGAATCGGCCCCGACAACGTAAATTGCTGGGAAAAGAACAGGGCGAACATGAATCCAATGGTGAACTGAATGACTAGACAGAACACCGTAAAAACAAACGTATTTTTTAAGACCAGTAAAAATGTAGGATCGTGGAACAGTGTGATATAATTCAAAAATCCCACAAATTCAGAGGTCCCCTTCGCAAAATTCTTAACGTTCGTGTTTTTCAAACTCAGAATTACGTTATAGACAAGCGGATAGCCAAGAATCAACATGACGTAAAAAAATCCAGGCAGAATAAAACCATAGCCCTCAAGCGTCTTCTTTTCGGCTATTGTCATCTTTTTTCTATTCAAGACCGCACACTCCTTTCTCTCAAACTTTTATGCCATTTTCATACAGGGGGCGCAGAAACGCCCCCTGTAACGATCATTTGCTACTGATTCCTATTTTGCAATAGGGACTTCAGCAAGAATTGGATCCACGATTCCTGCGGCCTGGGCCATGGCCTCCGTGCCCGTCTTCTCTCCCAGAAGCGAGGACTGCTCGGCCGTATAGATCGCTTCTGATATGGTCGGCCAGGACTCGTGAGGGCCTCGCGCTACCGCATAATCCATGGATTCATTGAATACCGCATATCGGGCGTCCTCCGTCCAGAAATCCTTCAGCTTTGTGGCGTCGCCCCTTACTGGCAGCTTTCCGGCAATCTCGCACCAGTCCGCGTTATTTTCCGCAGTCATCATATATTTTAAGAACTCCACGCACTCCTCTTTGGCTTCTGTACCGGTACAAACGCCGAAATTCTCTCCGCCGATAACCGAGGCGTTCTGCTTGCCCTTAGGAAGCATCGCGTACTGGTAATTACAGTCCAGCTTTACATCCCCGCTATCAAACTGAGCGATCTGCCAGGTACCGGACTCCAGCATCGCAGCTTTTCCCGCCGCAAAGGCGTTCAGCGCGTCCCCCTGTCCCCAGTTTACGACTTCCTTACTCATCAATCCTTCATTCACAAGCTTTGCGAGAAAATCGAGGGATTCGGCCGCCTCCGGGGAAGTGAGGGTCGTCACGTCTGCGCCCGCCGCATAGAGCCAGGGGATATACTGGAAGGTTCCCTCCTCATTGCCAACCGCACACATTGCAAATCCATATACGGAATCCGCCGGATTTGTGGTCGCTTTACACACCTCATAGAACTCGTCCCAGGTGGTCGGAGTCTCCTTGATCCCCGCAGCATTTAAGATATCCATATTGCAAAGCAGCGCCAGACAGTTGGAATTATTGGGAATACCGTGCAGCCTTCCTTCGGAATCCCGACAGCTGTTGAGAGGTCCCTCATAAAACTGGTCTAAATCCCCCCATGCCTTCAATTCGTCGTCGATATCTTCAAAAACTCCCAGAGATATATAGGAAGCCATGTCCGGAGAATCTACCATACCGATATCCGGGAGTTCCCCTGATACCGCGCCGATCGTGTACTGGTTCATCAGCTCATCCCGGGATACATACGTACATGTAATGTGGACATCATCCTGCAACTCGTTATATTTATCCGCGACCTTTTCCAAAGCTGCCGCCTCATGTTCGAAATAATGCCAGATGGATATCTCTTTTCGGTCTCCACTGCCTTTCGTTACTGCCTTTGCCTGCTCCGTACTTTTTCCTCCTGAAGCCGCGCTTGTCACGCCGTCGCTGCTGTTACTGCTTTTGCTGCCACATCCAACCAGCACTGCTGCTGCCAGCACCCCAGTTGTCAAAACCGCTGCCAACTTTCCCCAACCTGTTGTCATGTCTTATTTCCTCCTTTTCTGCCGCCGGATGTCTCCGGAATACTTTTTGTGACCGTCTCTTTATCGATATGACCATTATAAACAATCGCAGAAAAAAAATTAACCGATATCTTTAAGATTCGGCCCCATTTTTAAGATAAAATTTTAATATTTTAGCATGATTTTAATGTAACTTTCTCCAAATTTCCCCCATAAATCAGAAAATGGATCCCCTGTATCAGGAATCCATCTCTTCTCCTTGCACTGCTATCTTCTGTTTTCACGAATATATTCCCCTACGCTCATCCCTGTAGCATTCTTAAAAACCCGGTTATAATACTTCTCATCTACAAATCCTACTTTGAAAGGTACTTCCTCTCTCGGAATGTCACTGTGGAGATAGAGGGATTTTGCTATCTCAATACGGTAATTTCTCAGAAAATGTACGAAAGATTCTCCCATATTTTTGCTGAACAGCCCTGAAAAATATTCCGGGCTGATCCCCAAGTCATTTGCCATATCCTTCTGGTTCACGGGTGTCAAATATTCATTTTCAATCTTTCGCAATGCCTTTAAGATAATCGGATGGACTTCCGGATAGCACTCAGACAGACTTACCTTGCAGTTATCCTGTTCCCCCCTGTCGCGGACGGCTTCGAGAGCCTTTCGGATGTCTTCCATAATCAGCGGTTTTACAAGATACTCCGATACGCCGCACGTAATCGCCTGTCTTGCATATTCAAATTCCTCATAGGCGCTGATAATCACAAATTTTGTATCCATTCCCAGTTTCCGCACTTCTTTAATCAGTGTGAGTCCGTCCATAAATGGCATCTTAATGTCCGTAAATACTGCATCCGGTTTCACAGTCTTAATCAGCTCCAGAGCGCTTCTTCCGTTAGCTGCCTCTGCCACGATCTCATCTTCCTGGGAAATAGATAAGATAATATTCTTCAGTCCCCGTCTCGCCCGCTGTTCATCCTCAACAATCATCAGCTTCATGGCAATATACCTCCCCGCTTTTGCCTGTTATCTTTTTACTTCAGGGATAAAGAACCGGAACTCAGTCCCCTCCCCTTCTGCCGAAGTGACTTCCATCAAAATCCCGGCCCCATAAAACAGACGCATTCTGGCGGCCACATTCCGTATTCCGATTCCGATATCCTTCATCTCCACCCCTTCTTCCCCCGTCAGGACTTTCCGAATCCGCTCCAACTTATCCGGAGAGATACCGCAGCCATTATCCCTGATGGAAACAGTCAGCCGCTCCCCCTCTTTTCGGGCCTGAATGGACAGCGTCCCGCCGCTCTCTCTGCCTTCAAATCCGTGGAGGATGGCATTCTCCACAAATGGCTGAAGCATCAGCTTGCAGCAGCTCCAGTTGACACATTCTTCCGGGAACTCCACCTCATAATCAAAGACATCCTCAAGACGCGCCTTCTGCAGGAACAAATACTGCTCAATCCAAGCAAATTCCTGGTACATGTATACATTCTGGCACTTCTGGTCAAATGTATAACGCAGAATATTTGACAGCTTCTTTATCAGTTCTGAGACCTTAAAATTGCCGCACTCCATGGCCTCATAGTTGATTGTCCCTAGGGTATTGCACAGAAAATGAGCGTTGATCTGAGTCTCCAGGGCTTCCCGCTCCGCCTGATGCTGCCGTTCCATTGCTGTTATGCACAACTGATAATTCTTCTCCACCTCTTTTTCTTGCTTTACCAGTTTGTCAATCATATCGTTGTATCCTATGGCCAATTGCCAGATTTCGTGTTCGCCTTTCACAACAACCTTGTTGCGTAACTTTTCACTGCCAGAGGCGGTCAACTCCATAGCGGTCTCAATACTGCGCAGCGGCTTATTCACTTTTCTGATAATCAGATAAAATATCCCAGCCACCACAAGGAGAAGAAAGACATAAACTCCCATCCCCTGAGCAATAATTCCCATCACGCTTCTGTCTAACTGATCCTTATCAAGGGAAACATGCAGCTGCCAGTTCACCTTTTCCAGAGGTTTGTCCAGGATAAACAGCATTCCATCCTCTCGATACACCGACTCGGGTTTTCCCGTATATTCTGGATTGGAGTGGCAGATGATCCTTCCTCCCTCTTCCGTCACGTACGCCTGCGAGTATGTCCCCTCCTCCCCTGATAAAATATCCATAAAGGGCTGAAGCATATCGAGCCGAAAAGTCACGCAGAGCATCCCGTGCATCTTGGAAAAACTGTTCTCCTTACCAACAATCGGATAAAAAATATGGAATACCGGTTCTTTGTTCGTCGGATGACTGCCATGTTCCGTACTCACCAGATACTTAGGCACTACGCTGTCATTGGCCCGCTTATAGAGCTTCTTATACATCTCTTTTAAAAAACCGGAATCCTTCGGCCTCCACATGATGGCATCAATCTGATACAGACGATCATACTGATAGACTTCTCCCTCTTCCGAAGCAACGGAAATATTAATCACATTCTTGGAATAATTGGCCATGGTTGCAAAGGTTGCTTTCAGTATCATGAAATCCCTTTCCGGGTCTTCCCGTGTCCCCGTCAGCCGGCCGGCCAGATCATAAACAGCCGGGGCAACGGCAATCTGAACCCCCATATTGATATATTCCATCATAGTATAGTCAATATTCATCTGCATAGCGTCCAGCACAGCAGATTCCATCAGATGGTTCTTTTTCACCAGGAAATTCTCATAAGCCTTTCTCATATAGACCTGATAACAGAAAATAATCATCACCAGGGACATCATAAAAATAAAGCTTATCTGTATCCAGATATGGGTTCTTAAATAGTGCAAAAATAGTTTTATTCTGCTCATCCGTAGATTACCCGTTTCCTTTTTTCCTTTTTGAATACCGTATCCATTATCATATCTCAAGTGATATCTGCCTAAATTATAGGTCCGCCGGCCCACGGTTGTCAATACAGGCATATTCCGTCATGGAACAAATTTATGAAGAACGTATATCACATACAGGTAAAAATCCTACGTGACGGCCAGCCCCTGGCAACAGTAACCTTTAACCGCCGTTAAAAAATGCCGAAAAAAATTAGGCATTGAATACCGCTCCTCCCACAAGCTTCGCTTCTCCACCGCTTCCATTATGTACAAAAACGGAGTGGAAGACACTGAGCTTCAAAAACTCCTGGACCACACTAGCCTCAACATGACTCACCACTACCTCCGTAACATCACCACCCAGGAAGAAACAGCATCAAAAATGAGCGCAATCCTAGATTAATCATCCTCTAAAACACAAAAAATGCACACACAAACAAGCACAAACACCAAAAACACAGTAAGCGTCAAATAAGTCGGTGTGTATTTTTTTACTTTTAGTTGTGAGATAATAGCTCTAATTCTAAAAGTCTTAAGGAACTTAAGTACCTTAAGGGATTGGAGATTTATCTATGGATAGCTTAACAGTAGCGACTCATTCCCAAAAACTTAGCCTTTGGATAGAGCGGATTCAAAAATGCAGGGCAAGCAATCAGAAAGTGTCTGATTGGTGTACCGCTCATGATGTCAGTATAAAATCCTATTATTACTGGCTTCGCAAAATCAAGCATGAAGCGTTTGATACGATTCCTGCTGAAAGAAAACCTAAAGTTTCAACAGTTGTCTCCCATCCCTCCATGTTTGCTGAAGTTCCGTATGCAGTTGCCAAATCCAGCTCATCAACCGCTGTCATCATCAGAATTGGAAATATGACTCTGGAAATTCAAAATGGGGCAAACCAGGAAACAATCGAAAATACTCTTCGTACCATTAGGCATCTATGTTAGGCGACATTTCAAAGGCAGAACATATCTATCTTGCCTGCGGTTATACGGATATGCGCAAATCCATTGATAGCCTGTCCGCCATTGTACAACAGAACTTCAAACTTGATCCTTTTTCCAACAGCCTGTTTTTGTTCTGTGGCCGTAAATGCAACCGCATCAAAGCTCTCTTCTGGGAGGGCGATGGTTTTGTCTTACTTTATAAGAGACTTGAGAATGGAACTTTCCAGTGGCCCAGGACACAGGCTGAAGTGAGGCTAATATCGGGGCAGGAGTTCCGGTGGCTCATGGAAGGGCTGTCCATCAACCAACCAAAAGCAGTGAAAAAATCCTATCCAGAAATGATTATATAAAGTGCCGAAAAGTGCCGTATTTACTGGATTTTACGGCGCTTTTATGGTATAATTATGACAGTTAAAAAGCAAAGGGACTGTCATCAATGGCGCATAACAATCAGGTTGAAAATCTCGAAAACCGCATCGCTGAGTTAGAAAAAGAAAACCTTCTTCTTCACGAAAAGGTTGTTTTTCTGACCAGAAAACTTTATGGCAGGACTACGGAGCAGACATCATCTCTTGGACTCGAGGGACAGATGTCTCTTTTTGATGAAGCTGAAACCTCCTCGGACCCGAAGGCGGCAGAGCCAGATTTGAAAGATGTTGCGTCTTATCGCCGCCGCAAACACAAAGGGCAAAAAGAAGAACTGTTGAAGGATCTCCCCCATGAAAAGAAACTTTGTACTCTTGCGGAAGAAGACCGCTTCTGCGAAACCTGCGGCACTCCACTTGAATCTGTTGGGGAGGAATTCGTCCGTACTGAAATTGAATTTATTCCTGCTAAAGTGCGTGTCATCGATTATTACCATGAGACCTTTGAATGCAGAAAGTGCCGTAAGGAGGGAAAAGAATACATGGAGAAATCTCCAATGCCTTATCCGGTAATCCAACACTCTTATGCTTCCCCCGGAGCGGTTGCATGGGTCATTCATCAAAAGTATGAACTTGCTGTTCCTTTATACCGTCAGGAAAAGGAATGGGAAAGCCTCGGAGTAGCCTTAAGCCGTGCAACGATGTCAAACTGGATTCTTACCAGTTATCGGGACTGGCTTTCCCCGGTTGTTGGACTCCTTCATAAAAAACTATTAGAGCAGCAATACCTTCACATAGATGAAACACCCGTACAGGTCATGAATGAACCAAATCGAAAGAATACAACGGATTCTTATATGTGGGTATACTGCTCTATCAAAGGCTTTGAGCAGCCAATTCGCCAGTTCGTATATCAACCAGGGCGAAGCGGAAAATATCCTCAGGAATATCTGGAGGGATACCATGGATTCATTCATACCGATGCTTACAAAGGATATGAAAAAGTATCTGGTATTATCCGGTGCATCTGCTGGACCCATCTACGGAGATACTTTGTTGAAACTCTCCCCAAAGATGTAGACAGCCCAGAAGCAACCATTCCAGCTCAGGCAGTCAAATATATCAACCAACTTTTTGAGATTGAGAAAAAACTGGAAATCCTATCCCCCGTAGGGCGGAAAGAACAGCGTCTACTACAGGAAAAACCTGTACTGGATGCCTTTTGGTCATGGGTAAAAGAAATCTCACCTAAAGTACTTCCGAGTTCCAAACTGGGCAAAGCCTTTCAGTACGCGAATAACCAAAAAGATGGACTGTTGAATTATCTTCTTGATGGTAACTGCAGCATATCAAACAATCTGGCGGAGAACAGCATCCGGCCATTTACAATCGGCCGCAAGAACTGGCTGTTCTCAGGAAGTCCCAAAGGGGCAGAAGCAAGTGCAGGTATTTATACTTTAATTGAAACCGCCAAAGCCAATGGATTAAATCCATGGAAGTATATCCAATTCATTCTCAGCGATATTCCCGGAACTGCATTTCTTGAATATCCAGAATATCTGGAAGAATATATGCCATGGGATCCAATGGTTCAAAAACTTTGTCGCTAACAGACAACCTTCAATTATAAACAGAGGTTGTCTGTTTTTCTATACACCAACTTATTTGACGCTTACAAAACACAAAGTAAAAACCCCAGAAACCCTTATTTTATCAGGTTTCTGAGGCTTTCATAAGAGAGGCGACTACCAGATTTGAACTGGAGATCGCTCAAAAAACGTAGGAAAAAGGAGGGTTTGGCGTGCCGGGATGGGTTTGCGCAAGCGGGGGGCAAACAAACAGGCAATCTTTCTTGGATTAAGTACAAGCAAAATATTTAGCCAGAATAACAATAAAGAATTTACGTTGCTTGTAAAATAGCTCTGCAAAAATTTTATAATTATGAATTTCCGTTAGTTCTAAATTAAATATTATTATTGAGTAGTCTCCTTTTTTTAAGAGGTTTTGAGTTGGAATATAGTAAATTTAAAATTTCTTTTTGCGAGAATTATAAGTTCAGACGGCAAGAATATTCAAAGTTGATTTCTATAGGGCTATTCCATTCAAAAGTGATATAAATGCCAAAAGTCACTATTCTTCAAAAGCGAAGAAAAGGGCAATGCAATATATAATATTAAAAATTTTATAGGTACTTTTCTTTTAATAACTTGGCAACTCTAATATGTGCGATGTTGGAACTTTTATAAAGATCACTCACCACTTCTGGCAATGTGCGATTGGAATAAATTCCTTTGTTTTCCTTTTCTGTATCTATACCATAATAATTCAGAAATGTTTTACTTAGCCAACCATGATATTCCTCAGTTTTAAATAATTTCTGCTCAATAGCGGTTAAACTCAGTCCTTGAAATAAATAATAATAAACAATTTCAGGTACAAGATCATTAATGTTTCTATGATTAAACAATTCATACGTTTTAAACAATTTCATCACCTCCGATCCAATTTTTGATATCTACAGTTGATACTTCTGGCACAATGTCTAAGATGCAATCATACTCAGCGTTATAAACTCCTTCGGGAGATTTCTCACTAAAATGAGGAATATCTTTAGCATCAAAAAACTTAATATTCTTCTCTAGGTACTTTCTATCGTATTTTATTGTATATAAAGAATCGGAATCAATATGAGCCACTATTGATTCAATATGTAATAATAGTTCATAGTTCTCTGCATAAAGAGTTCTTATTTCATCAACCAGTGTGCCTAACGAAAGGCCAAAATCGTTTTTTTGTAGCATAATAGATACTATTTTTATATCATAGATATCACTTAATAACTGTTCATGTTTAAAACGGTGAGTTCTTGAAGGTTTTATCGTAGACTTGATTTCAAGACGCTTGGATTCATCTAGCGAAAAATCAAATTTCATTTTACCATGCGATTGCCAATATTTTGAAACATCACATCTTAACGCATGAAAATATTTAATAGTGTATAGTTCGGCAAAAAGTCCTTGTAATTCTACTTCTGATATATGTTGTATTTTATCAAAAAGAGAAGATAAAGACGAAAACAACTTTGCTAAATAATATTGATCATTGCCAATATCATTGAAAGAAAACGCTTTCGTCAGTCGGATAAATGCTTCTATTTTATCACGTTCTTTTTCTTTACAAACCAAAAGGTGCATAACCTTGCTTTCTGATATACCATTAATAATAAAAATGCATTTCTTGTTGAAAGCAAATAATAAAGATCTAGTTTCTTGATATATAGCTGGTAATTTTATTGCAGTAGAAGTTAACATATACACAACATTAGATTCTTTATCTTTTCCCCAAAAGCATCTACTATTATTGCAGGGAAAAACAACATAGTTGCATTCAGGGGGGGATATGTTTAATAATTTATTATAAATTTCTTTGCTATCCATTTGTTTTCACCACCAGTCTTGATAATTCATCCGAACAATAGTCTGGCACATACAACGCTAAAGCGGGAGAGTAGTAGTCTATTTCCGAAATGTTAGTAGGTTTAATATAATGAATTTGTAATTGAATATGATCCGGATTTTTATCTGCCAAACTACGATCACCTTCATAATATGTAGGGCTCTTTACATTAGGATTACGACCTTGGAATAACTGTTGTATTGTTCCATCTGAATTAATCTTACGAGTTGAATGCAGAACATCCCTTACCCAAACCAAATCCACAGCAGGATTCAGCTCAAGTTTTTTTAGTGCCTCATTTAATATACTGAAATATTCTTTATTAAGTACTTCCTCAGCAGAGTAATACATTTTTGATAGCACTTCGTTATATAATGTATAGAAACTTTGACAACAAAGAGTTGCATGTACTTGTACAGAATTATGTGATTCAAATTCTATACTCAATGCATGTTTTTCTCTAAATGAGTTTAAAATAAAATGATTAGCATTTGCCAGCCTTTCGTCCATAAGCAAGTATCTTTGTGGTTTCCATTCGGAAAGAGCATATTGTTCTGTTTGGGCAACATTTTTTCTTGTTAAGCTTAAAAATGCACTTCTTGCTAACTTAAAGATTCGTGGCATATCCTTAAAAGCAATACCACGATCACGAGCTCGTTCTATTGAGGCCCACATATCCTCATCGTGCTCTAAAATACTAGTGAAGTCCTCCTTAATGTCTCTAGTTGCAAATACTCTACATACATCAAGATAATTTGCTTTGTATCCAAACCATCGAGCACGCTGTTCAGTGTTGTCAACATTGCTTTTTCCCTTTGCTCGTCTAGTGATATATGTTACCGCAAGCCCTTTTATTGTGATACCTCGCTCTACGAGATTACCTCCAACAAAGATATTTGTTTTATATAGCTTAGAATTATCACTTGCATTCTCATCACTATTACATATATGAACAGGAGAACAACGTTTTATAATGTCCAATATGGTAACTTCCAAATCAGAAAAAGAAACAGTTTTCACTCCATCATTACAAAATATAGTATATGCGCTCAGAAGATACTTTTTAAGAGAAGAGTACGACAAGTCATTTTTTCCTGAAAGCTTAATCCTTGCTTTGGCTTTCCAATCATCAAGCACATTTTGTATTTTAGTAACAACAATTTGATGATCGAATTTTTTTTGGCTCGGATGAATTAACATAGCGTGATTTCCAAAATCACCTCGGCTTCTACGAATTGCATTTCCAACAAAAAACATTGAGACAGCCTGATAAATGGATAATGGAATACCAATATCATCTAGTATATTTCCCTCAAATGTAGGAATTTCGCAGACGTATTTTTCACAATTTTCTCCGTGGAACTCCTGAAGTCCGCAATATCCATCCCCTGGATATACCAATTCACCAAAATCAGGAGATAATTTGTCAAATACTTGAATCAAAATATTTGCCTGCGGTGTGGCTGTGATAGAAAGAAAACAGTGACTTTTTAGTTTTCTTTTTAAATCCAATACAGATTCATAAGTTGAACTCATTGAGTTAAGATATGCTTGTGTATTAAGAGTTGCTTGGTCTCCTTCATCATCCACAATTAAGACTGATTTATCTGCCAAATATGGATTATCAAAAATTTCTGAAATTTGTTTAATATGTTTATAGTGCTTTAATCCTACAATAATAATTTTTCTACCGTTCTCAATAAATTCCTTTATGCGAGCGGGGTTTATTAGGGACTT
Source organism: Lacrimispora sphenoides (assembly GCF_900105215.1). Classification (NCBI taxonomy): domain Bacteria; kingdom Bacillati; phylum Bacillota; class Clostridia; order Lachnospirales; family Lachnospiraceae; genus Lacrimispora; species Lacrimispora sphenoides. Next base: position 1,136,861 of record NZ_FOIP01000001.1, read on the forward strand.
ATTATCGTTTGTCTTTAAAACAGTAAGCTTTTCAGTATCTACATTAAAAGCATTATTTATTCGGGTAGCATTTTGCTTTAACAATTCAAGAGTATTCCCGCCAAGAACGACAGCAATATCATATCCATTATCAAGTGCTAAAGCCAATACAGAAATAAAATTTGAGGTTTTTCCACTTTGTACTTTACCAATGACAATACCCGTTTTTGATATCTCATTTTCTAGATTTGGATTTGGACAATTACTTAATATACGTACTGCGTTAGAAAAAATAATATCTATTGCATCTTGAGACATATCATCACGCAGCATTTGTTTTTCAACATTGGACCTAAAATAGCCGTCAACAGATATAATCCAAGGTTCCATATTATCATTTTCATTTACTGAAATCAAAGAATCATTCATTGCTGACATCTCCTTTTCTAACATCTTCAAGAATTTCATTCATTTTTAAACGAATATCACATGCGTTTATTCTCCCATCTGGTGATAGCATAAGGGAATCGATTTCGGCTAATACAAGCGCTATACACATTTTCATCATGATAGGCATAAACTCTTTTTTCTTGACCAGTGGCTTAAAGAAAGCATGTTTCATATTTATTTGCAATGTATATTCAAGCTTTGACTTTTCCTCAACAAGTAACCAATGGGCAGTAGGATTTGACATCTCAAATATAATATGGAAAAGGTATTCAATTCCTCTATATTTAAATTTATAATTAACCTGTGAACCTCCCTCTAAAATCACACCGTCATCATTAAAATCGACTATTTCTTCCGGTAATTGCTCTTCTTGTAAATCAATTTTCGTGTCACTTGGAATATTATTTTCAATCAAGGTAAACTTATCATCTTCAATAGATCTGTCCGCTTCATGAGATAGTTCAATAATCTCTACGTGAACATCATCCACCAGTCCAGAGTTAGACAAATCTTTAACTGCATTTTTAACCAATTCATTAGTATTAATTTTTTCTCTAACACGTATGGATTCGGCTTTTCGACGGTAATCTTGTGAGAATTTTTCTAATTCCTTTATAAATGCTTCTTCTAGACCACTATTATGCCAATCAAAATTATCTTTTGCTTGCGTTACTGGCCAGTTATCCATATGTAATTCCCCAAATAATCGTTGGTATGCATAGGAGTTCGAATCCCCAAATAATTCTGTTGGCCTATAATTTTTTTCAGAACCACCAACAATAACTCGACCACGTCGCAATAATGTAAATCCAGCATCTTTAAGACTACCTGGAATTCGAATCGCAATAAAACCGGTTACTTTCAGTTCCTTGTTGTCATGTAAAATCGAAAATCGTATATCTTTTTTCCATTCTTTGGAATGATTCTCCTGATTAATCTCCTTAAAAATAGGGGCCTCGTTAAATTGTAAAAGAGTACCATTATAATATATTTTTATTAATCCACTTCTAATATCTTCTCGATAAATACTACTCAATAATTGTTTAACAGCCCATACCGTACGCGAACCGCTAATTTTTTTATTCAGTTTTTTAATTACAATTTTTGTATAGTGCTCCTTTAAATTTACTGTTTCTTCCGTAACGTCTACTTCTTCAGTTTTATATTTCTCCAGTTGATCTATATCAATCTCAGTATAGTATTTGTTCTTAGAATTAAGTTGAGTTGACTCAACTGACCATAAGGAGCCAAACCAGCATGCAGCTGTTTTTAAGCCCATCCCAAATTCATTTCTTCCTGAAGTATTCTTGGGTGGTTTATCCAAAATAACAGCACGTTGAAAATCTGACCATTCCATACCAAAAGCATCATCCCTTATGACCAGACTATCTCCATTCAGTTTATCTTCGACATAATCAATATTTATTACAAGTCCCTTATAGTATTTGGTAGATAATAACTCATCTTTATGATCATAAAAACTTTGCGTTGAGTTATCTATAAATTCAGCAATTGCAGTCCATGGCTGATAACTAAGTCGTTTATATGTGGCATAAACTCCACTTGTAGGTCTAATATTGATACGTCTATTCATTTTCTTCATCCCCCCAACCTTCATTAGCCAAAGCGAATAATTGTTCCCCAAGAATTTTTAAAACTCTGACATTAACAGAATTCCCTAACTGTTTATAGGCAGCCTTATCATTTCTTGGAAACTTAAACTTACCATGAAAGTTTTGTAGATTGGCAGCTTCTCTTTGAGTTATATGTCTAAAATGTTGTTTTTGTCTATCCCATATAATAGGGGTATTAACCATAGCAACTAAAGATGGATAATAAGTAGGACGCTTTATACGTATTCCGGATTGTCGAATTTGAATAATAGTGTTATGTATATCATCAACATCAATACCACAATTCCATTCAAATTTTTGAAGAAGCTTGATGCGATTAAACATATCATATCTAACAATCCAGTCATCAATAAAATCCCTGTTTTCTAAATATAGCTTTCGATTGTTATCTACAAAACGCTTTTTCCAATTAGGCATATCCTCATACCCCTGTTCTTGGCGAAATAAATCCTCATCTTCAAAATTTACTCCAAAACTGTTTAACCATATAGGGAATCCAATCACTCCAATATTTGTTGCTTGCCTAAATTCATCCCAAGCAAATATCATTTCTTCCTGTTCAGCAGTTATTAGATAATCGTCGGATACATCCTGTTCGAGAATTTTCCAGGCATCGCCCATTTGACAAACCTTGTAATATTTTTTTAAATTTAAATCATTAACATGAATACATCCATTATTTAATATTTCATTATTCTTTATTGATTTTTTGATACCTAAAATATAAACTCTTTCTCGAATTTGTGGTAAACCAAAATCAGAAGGCGAAAGTATTATGGGTTTTTCTGTAATATAAAAGTTTCTTTTGCTTAATTCGCTTTTTATCACATCCCAATTCTCAGATTTATCAGCCAAATTGCGCACATTTTCAAGAATAACAAATTTTACTTCTGGATGCCCATCAAGAATATCTATGATTTTAAAGAATAAATTGCCACGGCTTTCATCTTTAAATCCCTTTTGATATCCAGCTTTACTAAATGGTTGACATGGAAAGCCAGCGCATAATACATCAAATGAATCAATTGTAAGTGGATCAATATCATTAACATTACCTCGAACCTTACCCTCAAGCGTTTTATAATTAAGGTTATACGTTTCAACACAAGCTTGATTAATTTCAGCTGCCATTAAGCATTCACCACCAAGATACCTCATTGCTTGATGGAACCCTCCGATGCCTGCAAATAAATCAATAAATTTAAATTTGTTTGCCTTCAATTCTGTTTACCTACTTTTCATAATATTCTCTCTTATATGGAACATTAAAATTCAATTTATTACATCTAAAATATCTCCAATATTACAATCCAATGCTTTGCAAATTCTTGTAAGAATTTCAAGAGACACATATTCATTTTTATTTAATTTGGTCAACGTAGCAGGAGACAAGTTTGCCACTTGTCGAAATTGAGGTTTTGTTATACTCTTTTCAATTAATAAAATCCATAGTTTTTTATAATCAACTGACATCTTAATACACCTCATTAATTTGCAAATTCTTAATCTTAATATAATATTTTCTATGTATTTTATCATAAAAATCGACAATATACAACAGAGAATCGTGTATGTAAACGATTCTCTGTCGTAATTTATTTATGTCAAGAAAAAGTTATGATAAATTTTTTCTACTTATCCAAAAGTTTATTTGCATATTATTTTGATTAAAATTTACAGATAAGTTCATATTATATTCGCTTTTTATCACTGCATTTACATTGGTGCTTTTGTGACTTAGTTCCACGATTCTCATTAACATTCTTTAGGGATAAGATATTTTTGCTAGTAATCAGTTGCCTGTAACTTACCAGTTTTAATCCAACTGTTGATGGTGGCTCGATTGTACCCTAATAAAATACTTATTTGTTCTATTGCCAATATAGCCGATCCTAACATATATTTTATTTATACATAAAAAGTTCCTCAATAAAAACAAGCGTGACTTTGTGGCCTATTTTGATGTTACCCCTTGGTAAAAGATTCGCAGCATCCCCCTCCGTAGAGGAATGGAATGATAAACTTAACTGTGGGGGGCATCCAAGATGCAAACTTTTGGTAAACTTAACCTACTGAGTATGCCAAATTTACCAATTGTCTCTCCAGACAATTCGTCGAAGGCTTCGAGTAGAAGAAAATCACGGTTGGTGACGGTAAACTGCATATACACTTTTAGGGTAACAACGACTACATTTTCATTAGACCGGAAGATGATCTGTAGGGCGATCAGTCCTTCAATTTCTGCATAGCAATAGGAGTTAGGTGCTACTACCCAACCATGTTACCACAATTCTGATAATTAGCTACAACAAGTCTCAAAAATGACGAACATGGCCTCAGCAGCATTAAATTCAACAAAGTCTTTTCCATGCCAGAACATATTTTCATAAACAATCTCGGCATGGCCGGAGCGTAAGCAGTTTGGTAAAACAAGTGAAAGCAAAATATCTAACGTTTATATTACTTTGCATTGCTATAAAACCAATCCTTAAATCCCGCATTTCGAGCTGCATTATATATCGGCAGTAGAATATTCTCAAGGTTTTCTTGAAACTCACTTTTTGATATATTCTCTTTATACAGTTTCGTCATTACATTATCACTATTCACATGCTCTCTGCTGCATTTTAAAAATTCCTTATGTACAACATCGTACTTCCACATCATCTGATAAGAAAAATACTCCTTTTCAATTAATGCAGGAAAATACGTTTTCCAATCCGGAAGGTTATTACTCTTGCTACAATTTATGCTTTTTGTGGTAGGATGCAGATTCCAAAATTCGTCATGGGCTACATAAGACCACGGAATAAAATGATCGATCGAAAGTGTTTCTCCCGTCAAAACTTTATTTCCATAAATATCAGTAACAGGAGTAATCTCCATAATTGTCTTCCAATACTTAATAACTTTATTTAGCTTCCTATCCTTAGGCGGCTCTAATTTACTGGAAATTCCCGGTACATTCGGATTCCTCCGTTGCAAGTACATAATTAAATTATATTGAATCCATCCCTTTAAAATCTCCTGATTCTTTCTTATATAAGTGCACCATTCCGGTCGTACACAGATAGAAGTACCCATTCCGCAGATATCAGAATAATAATACATCAATCTTTTTTCCTGATTCATTCTCGATGCAAGATTTGGTTTAGAAAGGTTCCATTCACTACCCGCAAAGGCTTCAACAAAAGGAGCCTGTAAACGATAAGGAACAAAATAAGTCAAAGTCCGCTTCATCTCAAATATCTTCTTATCATTACACTGTTCCAGATAGTTAAGAATATTTACCTTCTTTTCACTGGTTTTCATACCGCTGATTTCATGGATATAATGTACCAAAGCTTCCAGTGTATCAGATGGCCCTAAATTTAATTTATACTCTGACACCATATACCAGGAATCTGCAATCATTTCATTTATCAATTCTTGATATGTCAGTCTCTCTTTCCCAGAGATAACCTTATTCACAATTGCCTGGAACCAAAATATCTTATAAGATTCACTCATCTTATCAAATAATCTTCCTAAACGCTCAATACTCAAATTTTCAGAATATGGTAACTGCATCATAGTATTCTCCGCCGCAATTATTTCCTTTAAATATTTTTCAACTCTGGCATCTCAAGCCCCAACGCCCTGATAAAGTCCTTTTCTGTCTCCAACTCCGCCTCTGCAATAAACCGGATAAATTTCTCCGGCTCTGCGTGCGCTCCTTCCAGAGCCTGAATATAGTCATTTCTTATATAAGGAGAAATAACACAAGGCAAATACCCCTTTTGTATTAAAGCCGTATTCATCAGCAGCCTGGCCGTCCTCCCGTTCCCATCTTCAAATGGATGGATAAATATAAACCTCCGATGTAATTCTGCAGCAAAGGTAACCGGATCATAGTTGTCTCGCTCTTTTTCTATCCAATCACACAAATATTTTATTTCCTGCTCTATCTTGTCCGGTGCACAAACCGAATAAGATGAACCTGTAATAACGACACGTACCGTTCTATATACCCCTGCCTTGCTTTCAGATATGCCAGAGTAAAAAAGTCGGTGAAGTTCCTTAATATCTGATTCTTGAATTGTTTGCTTATCAATCAGCGAAAACATGTAATCATAAGCGTGGCTGTGTCCATACGCTTCCAATGCTTCTCTAAGGGATTTACCTCCAACTGTAATTCCATCTTCAAGAAGCACCTTTGTTTCACTAATTGTCAATGTATTTCCTTCTAAAGCGTTTGAAGACCAAGTTGTAGAAATGCGAAAGAAATCACGTACCTGTTTCAACATATCCCCTTCAAACGGTCTGGCTTTCCTTATAACCTGATGGCATAATTCCACTTTTTTTATAAAATTAGTATCCAACCTTTCCCCAACCTTTCTAAAATTTTAGACTCTGATAGCAATATCTCAAACTCTACTACAATCTCCTGATTCAGTAATTTAACCATCCCTTATTTAATTACTGCCAAATACTCCGTGCTTTATTCAAAAGTTTCTATAAGCTCTATCTATTTTTTTCTTATCGCTAATTTCGTATAATGACCTGTAAACATTATAACATACTTTACCCTCTTTAATAAGAATATCCCAACTATTTTCTTCTAAAAAAAATATATTTCTTCCGCATATTGCCCCTATGGTCTTCAACCATAGGAGCAATTAATAGCATACAAAGAATCTGACTTTATTCTATAAGACTAATACTACAATCATGCCGAGAATACCTATAAATCCTATTCGACAACACATCCTCCTTCGGAACTTCACTTTCATTTATCTGGCCAACCGTTTTCTGCAACTCACCATAATCCAAGTTCCCATCATCAGGAACCAATATAGTTTCATGCAGACTGGACGGCAATATAACAACATCTGAATTCTGAGAATCAGCGAAATCCTTCAAACACCCATCGTATAAAATGCATCCGGCACCGTTAATCTGCTTTTTATTCGAAAGCACATATAAGGGTGGCTTCTGTGAATCAAAATCCAGCAAATCATCCACCATCTCACCCATTTTCATTTCCTCTAAATGGCCCTTAATTTCACTGTCATTGATCGACCTAAGACAATTCACCAAAAGCTAAATTTTTTTACTTTTTTATCAGTAAAAATTTATTATTACTCTATTTTTCTTGACATAAAAGTTTCAAAACTGTAATATACTATTATAGAGAGGTGTATGCCATGCGTAGAAAAATTGAAGAAAAGCTCCTTACATGGAAAAACAAAACAGAAAACCGGATGCCTCTGCTCCTCTATGGAGCCAGACAGGTTGGCAAAACCTATATACTGACCAAATTCGGTGAAACACAGTTTGATAACACAGTTTACATTAACCTCGAAACGAACCTTTCCGTTGCTTCTTATTTTTCCGATGATATCTCCCCGGAACGGCTCATTCGCTTCTTGGAAGCAACTGTAAACGAAGTCATCACACCGGGCAAAACTCTCATTATTTTTGACGAGATCCAGTCTTGTGAACGGTCACTGACCTCATTAAAATACTTCTGCGAAATGGTACCCGAATACCACATTGCAGCGGCAGGAAGCCTGCTTGGAGTTGCAATCCATCGGGAGCATTACTCTTTCCCTGTAGGCAAGGTAGAGAGCATGACACTTTATCCGCTGGATTTTGAAGAATTTCTTTGGGCAAACGGTGAAGAGCGGCTATCACTGGAAATTCGCTCTGCCTTTGATCTGATGACTCCCCTGCCAGAGGCACTCCATCAAAAAGCCATCGAATTTTATAGGTACTACCTTATTGTCGGTGGAATGCCTGCCTGTGTTAAGACTTTTACAGATTCCGGAAAGCTGGTTCTCGTACCAACTGTACAAAACGAAATTGCAAGCAACTATTTGGCGGACATGGCAAAATACGCTACCACAGCTGATACGGTTAAAATTCGCAGCTGTTTCAATTCCATTCCGGCTCAGCTTGCAAAAGAAAATAAAAAGTTTCAATACAAGGTTGTTCAGCGCGGCGGCAGTGCAACACTGTTCGGTGAATCAATTGAATGGCTGGCACAAGCAGGCATCGTATTAAAGTGTCAGAAGATTGATCATGGCACAAGTCCTATCGCCGTCTATACAGATTTGTCCTCCTTTAAACTATATATGAGTGATGTAGGGCTTCTTATCATGAAATCCGGTGTACCACAACAAACAATCCTGACTGGCGAATCAAACGTGTTTATGGGTTCTGTTACTGAAAACTACGTAGCACAAGCGTTGGCCTCTAATGGACACTCCCTGTTCTATTGGGCAAGTGAACACAGTGCTGAACTTGATTTTATACTACAAAAAGATTCCGAGGTTATTGGCATAGAAGTGAAAAAAAGGACAAAAATCCACTCTAAAAGTCTCAGCGTATTTATTCAAAAATATAAACCGAGCTATTCCATCCGCTTCTCTGAAAAGAATTTCGGCAAAACTGAAAACATGCTTTCCGTTCCACTTTATGCGGCATTCTGTATATAAATTTTGTATATAAAACCTCCACGGCTGGACTCAAATTCCATTCCATAGAGGTTTTATACACTTATCATAATGAAATCAGACAGACTAATAGCAAACCTGTATCCATACAATTCAGGCTTAAAATTTTGAATGGAAGTTTAGGCAGCTCTATAATTGACATTAATATTACAATTTCCCCAACTGCATTGCCATTCTAAAAAGTAGAAATGATATAAGCAAATCATACATACTTTCGGGCCTCCTATAATTTATTATTTTATCATAGAAGATCCTATTTACAGAAAAAATTTCAAATGCTGGGGTTCTTTAAAAGATGCCGGATCTGTTCTTTGGAAACACCCACATTTTCAATTGCATCAAGCTTTAAAGCGCCCATTCTATATGCAGGGACAGCCCATACACCAGAATTCTCAAAGGCAAGCTTGTTAGACTCGTCAAGCTTACTGCGATAAGTTCCCAGCAGGAGTGACAGCCGAAAGTCATCAGCATCAACCAGATCACTGACGCACTCAGAAAGAGCAGCAATATCTTCAATATTAACATACTCTTTCTGAGCTGCCTGATACATTCGTTCATGATATTCTAAAATATCAATCCCCTTATCAACAGCATAGAAATACCCTTGTATGCACAGATCACTGTGGGGGCCATACCGATCCGGTCTAGGATGCGATTCGCACGGATGCCAGACTATGGTAACATCCAGACAGTCCGGGATAAGCTCCTTTAAATATTTATGTGCTTCCAGACAATAAGGACAGATATAATCAAAAAAGACATGTAACTCACGTTTCATTCTCAATCACCTCCCATTCACATAATTTATTTATAATGCTCTTTTCATCGCTTCAAGACAGACAGCTCTTGAGGATTATAGCTATTTCTCGTCAAAAAAGGGAACGAAGTCACTGTTTCACTTTTAAACTGAAAGCATACCATCACTTTCTTGCCTGAAAACCACGCAGATACTGCTCCGGCCACGGATATTCAACTCCCAAATCACGAGTCATATGCAGCGCCCAGTAAGGATCACGCAGAAGTTCCCGGCCCAAAGCTACCCGGTCCGCCCGTTCTCCACCTAGGATTTCCTCCACCTGATGCGGGTCCGTAATCAGACCAACGGCAACCGTAGACAGACCAGATTTCTGTTTTAACCACTCGGCAATTTTCACCTGATAGACTGGGTGTTGGCACCGCTCCGCCTGTACTTACGTCCAGTACGTCAATATAAGGTTTCACCAATTCAATGACTCTGTACATTTCCTCCATATGCATGCCATCTGGTTCATAATCCTCAGCACTCTTATGTCAATCCCACAGAAAAAAATTATTTTTTAGCAAAAGGACTTTCATATGGTACATCCCTCTGAAAGTCCTTTTACTTATTTTTGTATTCAACCTACTGTGAAACTCAAATTTTATTTTATTTCGAAAGAATATTTACCGTCGTCACTTATATTGATAACTTTTAGGTTTGGAAGTACCTCTCCGACGCTTATTTCCATAAAAATGCAGGCTATATATTCATTTGAAATTTTGCTTATATGTACTAATCCAGATATGTTTTTGTTTATTTTAACAAAAACACCGTATGGCTCCACTCTTATTACAACACCTTTAAATATATCCCCTTCATTAATTTTTGCGGTGTGGATAATATCGAATTTTTGAATGCTCTCTAAAATGCTTTCAAAAATTTGCTTATGTCGAGATATACCGGGCCGGTAGTGAGCGGATACAGCCTCTAATGCGTACTCTGTTATCGAATATCCGACTTTGCTGTATTTCAATCTACACTTACTCAATAGCAGAGATATCTTAATACTTTGTACTATTGCCATTTCAAAATTATGCCTGATCTTAGGTTGGAAATTACGCAAATTTTCTCTTTTCAAAAAATCAATAAGATTCATATTATTATTTTCAAAAAAATCAATTATTTCATTGCTGAGTTTATAGTATTCTTGTGATGCTTCCTTGTTGGAAAAACTTTTTATGGAAATCTGATCAATTAACGTATTTATTTTTTCCAAGTAATAATCTGACTGATATGCTACATATAATCCATATATCTCCTGGTTTTCTTTATTTCTCCAATTTTTTTGATTAACATGATGCCGTAGTAAATTTGTTGCTTCTAACTTTTTTCCCTCAGCCCATAGTGATTGTACATATAATTTTAATAAGTCTGTATCGTCTTTAAACTGGTTATAGAAGTCCTCAAACGCTTTTATGGCACTCTGATGTGATAAATGTTCAATTGAAACATAACTTACTAAATTGATAAGCGATCGTTTTCGTATTTCATAAGGAGCATCTTTAATACGCAGAATACTTCTATATGCTTCTTCAACTTCCAAACGATTCCCTTTATGTCGAAGTTTATTAGCCTCATCAAATCTCGCTTGATATATGGAAGTCGTGACTGAAGAAGGATCACCAATAGTTCTGATGTTATTTTTAATGGTATCTTTATATGCTATTTCACGGTTCTCATAGGCTTCGGACATCATTTTCACTATTTCATTAGAGTATACTCTATAAGTCCCACCATCGTAGATTTCGACTACTTTCAAAAGACTTAGTTCTTCAAAGTATTGCTCCGCGTCTTTTTCCTCAACGTACTGCCGAACAATAAAGTATAGAATATCTTTCCTAAATATAAGCTCTTCTGGAGAGATAATACGTGGGATAGCACAAAACAAATCTTGTGCTTTCTTACTTAGGTATGTGTATATTCGCCCAAATAAGAATTCTTTTGCAGAATCAGTCTTCTTTATTTCCTGCCAACTGTCGTTTGCTAGTCCACTTTGAGCAAAAATATGTGCAAATTGAAATAAAAAAATAGGTCTCCCATCTGTTGCTTCATGTAATGACTTAACGAATGCAGAATCTTTACAAACAACATCAAATTGGCGAATATTATTGGGGTAATGAGCTTTAATTATTGATTTGACAAACGTCATACTTGTAGTTTCATCAAGCTCATGTAATGATATTTCCTGCCCTATACAGATTTTGCTTCTGGTTGTGAACAATACCTTATGGTAATGAGAATCAAGTTTATTTATAAAGTTTTCAAAAAGGTGAATCTCTGAACGCTCTATTGTTTCCAAATCATCAATAACAAATAACATTTTCGACTCACTCTTGATAATGTGTTGGCAAATATTATCAACAGTATATTCTTCAGTAGATAAGTGGCGACATATTGGTCTCCCAATAGCTTTAATTACGTCTTCAAACGTTTTAACTCTTTGTTCTTCAACAATATTGATTATTTGAATTTTGCCAGTAATAACATTATATAAACGATCTTTTGCGCTGACAAAGATAATGTATGTAAATTGTTGTGCCTTATCATGGAATAATTCTAGGCACATTTTTTGAGCACATGCGGTTTTACCTATGCCCCCATGCCCCCAAAGTGTTGCACTAACATTGGACTTATTGTTAATCAAAAACTCTTTAAGCTGAGAATCTGCATTTTTTATTCCACTGTCAATATATTCGATATAATTCTTTTCAAAAGAATTCATTATTGTTCCGTTAGTACTTAATAACAATCCATCATCCTCAACGGAGTAAATTGAGGCAAGTTCTTCCCATGTCTTTTCTTTGCTTCCCGTTTTAAAAAGATAATTATATTTAACAGTACCAGTCAATTTTTCCTTTAAGCTACAAAATAATGCTTTATCTTCACCGGAATTCTCAATATCAATAAATGGAGATAATTTCACATAATTCATGTTGTTGTCAACTGCATAAAGTCTGTTTACTTCAAATGGAAACACTTCATCAGCACATGACCAATTCTCCGGTATACTATCAATGCTCATATACCTATCTCCTGAATAAATATTTGAATGATGCTTTTTCACATATACTAGTATCCAATCTTTACTAAGAATTTCAATATTTTCAGCCATACTTTCAAACAACTCTATAAAGTCATTCACTATTTCAATGGCCTTGTCATCATGAGGGAAACCATGGCCAACTCTTTGATTACGTAAACGAGGATAAGTATCTATAGCTTTATACGCTTTTTTACTAAGAATCTTACTCTCTTTATCAAATTCACGTATAATATTGACAATTTGTCCAATCTGTAGATTATATAATTGTTCAATGATCATCGATTTATTATCTATCAGTAAGTTTTCGAAACTTTGGTTCCATAAATAGGCCAAAACAAAGATCAGCGAGTATTCTATTCGTTCACGAACTAATGTAAATTCTTGAAGAGAACCTCTCTCAGCATTTTCAATAAGTTTATTCATCCTTCTAAGTATAAAATCCATTTTGTAATCCATCCCTTAAATATAATTTTATGAACTGTATTCCCAAATATAAAATTCATACTATTGCTATTATAAGCAGTTCATACCTCTCTTATTATATCAAATATATCTTAAAAAGCTATTATATTTTGATGAATTATGACTGTTTTTTTGACTAATCTCATTCTAATTTAAAATTATTGTATTTTATTCTATCAAATTTTGTCATCACAATCCCCGCTAGATACACGCAATAAAACCATCCTTTCATCTGGCGAGAAACCGCTTTCAGTATTTCAATCAGTATACGGCATCAAATTTCCGTTGATCACATAGCCATGGGTACCATGAATTTCAATCCCATCAAAACCAATTTCAGCTACCCAGGCAACAGAGCTACGGAATGCATTAACTGAATCGTGTATATTCTCTTCCGTCATCTCATGGATCATGGGAAAATCCTGACTAAAGAGAATGACGCTGGGTGCATAAATTGCTTTTTCCTGAACTACTGATCATTAGATGCCTCTCAATAAACAATTTGTGCAAGAGAGGCTCCTTTCTTATACTTGCTGTAAAATTAATCCTTGAAGATATGGACAAAAGAAAATATGATGTTTCAAATATAATTTTATTATCTCTCAATCAAAAAGGGGGCTGCTTTTCCAAAAATCATTGTGATATTTAGAAATTTTTATATATAAAGGAAAAAGCCAACTTAACCTATCCTTGAACAATTTAACATAGCCCTTTTGAAACACTACAAAGAAGACACCATTTAATCCACAGAAATAAGATTGCGCATTTTATAGCATAGTGCTATGATGATTCCACCGGCACGCATAATCATCATGAATACAAAATCAAAGGAAAAGCAGTTAAAAAGAGTTTATGATTTAACAAAGATCAAAACCAGACCGGATGATGGACGAAAGTATTTTATCATCCAAAGAAAACCCATAAGCAGCAATACTTACGAAGGTTTAATCGACAAACTGTATGATCAGTTCTTCGGGGCTACTGCCGCTAGCATGGAAACATACTTTGAAACATGGATGGAATGGAGAGAAAAGGAGACAAGCGTAAGCAGAAAGACAATTAAAGAAAACCGTTTTATGTGGAATTCTTTACTGAAGTATCAGGATATCACTTTGATTCCTTTAAAGGAGCTGACAGCAAAAGATCTGATTATCTATTTCAGGAACATTACAAAAGGCCGCCAGATCACAAGAAAACGCTTTAATGACCTAAAAAGCATTATAAATGGGATTCTGTACCTTGCAGTGGAAAATGATATTATAGAACAAAATTGCCTTAGAGACATCAATTATAAACAGTTCAGTTATAAGACAGAAAACACCAGGATTACCCCATACACCGAGGAAGAACGTCTGCAAATTATAAATCACTTGGGAGACGATTTTTACTCACTGGCAATAAAGCTGGATTTCTATTTAATCCTGCGCATAGGTGAATTAAAGGGATTGAGATGGGATGACATTTCCGGCGATTTTCTACATATCCAACGCTTTGTAGATGATAAAAATGAAATCGTTGAAGATATCAAAGGCCATGCAAGCGAAGGAAAACGTTACATGCCATTAACACCAAAAGCCAAAGAAATCCTGACACATATCCAGATTCTAAATCCAGACAGCGAATACATCTTCATCCGCAACGGCCAGCCTCTGGCAACGGTAACCTTTAACCGCCGCTTAAAGAAATGCTGTAAGGAATTAGATATAGAATACCGCTCCTCCCACAAACTCCGCTTCTCCACGGCTTCCATCATGTACAAAAACGGAATGGAAGACACGGAGCTTCAGAAACTCCTGGGGCATACCAGCCTTACCATGACCCAGCACTATCTCCGTAACTTCACTTCCCAGGAAGAAACTGCATCAAAAATGAGGGCAATCCTGGATTAATCACCCTCAAAAACAAGAAAAATGCCCACGCAAACAAGCGCAAACACCAAAAACACAAAGTAAAAACCCCAGAAACCCTTATTATATCAGGTTTCTGAGGCTTTTATAAGAGAGGCGACAACCAGATTTGAACTGGAAAAATAAAATATCGCAAATAGCTGATAATACCGGGATTCCTTGTAAACACATGGCATTCCCGGTATTTTATAATAATAATATTTATAGACTTTGGTAAAAAATGCTGCCCTATTGTACACCTATGCAACACGAAAATGCAACACGAATAATAACTATGTATTCACGGCACGTTACATAATGCATTTCGTTTTTTATCTGCTTTACGTATCATATCATCCGTCAAGCCAGGTATTGGTTCTCCCGCCCTCATACATTCGCAAATTGTAGAATAATCTTTTTCTGGTAATTCAATAATATACCTGTAAAAATCACATATGACTTCATCGTTAGTCTTGCTCACGTCCCATTATGCCTCCTTTGTATGTCACTAATAAACCCCCTTATCCATATTATATTATTTTATCCACGGTAGTTAATTCCTCCTTTAATTATACGAACGCACGTTCGGTTTGTCAAGGTTACTTATTGTTTTTATTACAGTTATTAATCACGTGATTTATAACTAAATTATAACTGGTAAAAAATATAAATCAACTCTAAAAATTCGCAGTTATTCCATACTTTTCCAGTAAATAGTCTGTTTTTGTTAAATATCACGGTGCTGCATTGCGTTGACATAAACATTCGTGCATTTCGCGTAAACATATATTTTTATTTTCGTAAATTCTGCTATTTTGTTTTTTGTAAAAAGTTCTATCTTTTCGCGTTCGTTTGTATTGCCTTTTCCAGCTTTTTGATATTTATCAAAGACACCGGAATCCTAACGCCATTTATCATAATGACTTCACGCTGCTTAGTATTAATTTCTTTTATGTAATTAATATTTATTATAAAGGATTTGTGACATTGGAAAAAAGTATTGCTTGCTTGGTTTATCAAATCTTTCAATGTAGTAGATGCACTCATAGTGCCGCTTCTTTTGTGTATATTTAGTTTCTTTTGTGTGCCTGCTACGACTTCTATGTAATATATCTCATTTACATCCACCGTGAATTTTGAGTAATTGCTGTAAATCGTCATGAAAATACGATCCTCGTCCCCGGGTTCAGCAACAGGCCATTGTGCATCAATTAAACATGTTTTTACCCTCTCAGTCATGTCTTTGATGTCGCCTTTTAATATATAATCTTTGACGCCAATTTTTCTTTTATATGTTTCTAATGCAAAATTATACCCGGTAATCATTACAATTTGTGCATTTTGGTTGTGCTCCCTTATTTGCGCAGCCACCTCTATACCGTTAATTACCCCAGGCCCGAAATCGATATCCAAGAAGTATAGGGCTGGACTTATATTTCTACCCAATTTATCAAGTATTTCCATTGGGTCAGGAGTTGCACACACAACACCCATGCCTTTAAGACCTTCCGCTTTTATTATTTCTAATACCATTTTCTTGAATAACTTAAGTTCTGTTTTATTGTCGTCACAAATGTAAATTGGTAACATATTATGCCTCCCCTCTGATGTGCTTTTACTATCATCTCGAAAATTGGTTTTTGCCAGTAACTTTTCGTGGCGTAACAAAAAGGAGCCTGTTCAAGCTCCCCTTTCTCTTTTTTTATTTACTTAAGCATAATAATAAACCGTGTTATCACGGAATCTTCATATTCGATATTGCTAATGGTACGATATCCTTTCATGGTTTTAGCCAGTTTTTTGTTATATTTCTCTAAGCTAAAATGTTGATTATCGTTTGCCAGAAAATGATATTTTACTAAGCACCATAAATCTCCATTTTTATAAAACATACAGAAAAGCATCTTCTTTTCATCAGATCCTTTGATTGATTGAAAAGCATCTTCAAGGAGCCTATCCATAATTTTAAAAAATCCTTTAGGTTTAATAATCAAGTTGTCTATTGGTTCTGTTAATTCAATTTCAATTTCTATACCGCAACTTTTAGCATAATTAAATTTTTCAGAAAGTAAACTGTTTAAGTCGGTATTAACAATGTAATCCAGTGTTCTGCATACAACCATAAAATATCCCCTTTGTGCTTTTGCTTTGATTATACATGCGTATTATTGTGGTAGAGCATCCAATTTTTGGCAGCTTACAAAGGGTTAGGAAATAATACCGGAAAATAAAAAAGGCGGATCCAGATTATTCCGGATACCCGCCGTTTTAAATTAATGATTTGCAGAAATACCTCAACTATCATATTCTCCTACAGAGTCGCTAAAAAACTTGTTCTTAACAGAATTAAACATATTGTAATACTCTCCGTCAACCTCTACCTTGACGTTTCCGTCTGTGTAATAGGTCGCACTGATTTTCCCGTTAACTCCTTGTTCAATTAAAGCATTTTTCAGTAAAGTATGCATTTTTTCTATTTTGGTTTCGTCAGTTTCGATTTTAAGATTTCTGTTGCAATAGTCCGTATAGTCAATTTTCATATTGGAATCCCCCTTATTTTGTCTTAACCTAAGGAGATTCTAGCACGCAATAACGGAACAAGCAATTGACATTGTCACTAGATTACGGGATACTTTATTGTTCAATTTGTCACGCAATTACTATATGTAGATTGGAATTTGAAAACGTGATATGATTCAGGGTAAGAGGTGACGAATATGTTAAAATATGATAAGGCATTAAAACTTCTGGAAGATGCAGGATATAATACGTACAAAATGAAAAAAACAAAGTTGCTATCTCAGAGTACATACCAAAAGCTCAAAGACGGTACAACAAATTTAGATGGAAAATCTATTGATCGTCTATGCAAAGAATTCAATTGTCAGCCTGGGGACCTCATGGAGTGGGTGCCAGATGAAAAAGAATAGAGAACCGTGACCATAAAAGTCACGGCTCTTGTTTTTTTATTCTGCCAGTCCGGGATACTGTAACGCTCCGTCCTGTCCCGGCGTGAGTATTACTGGATCGGTTGCCATCTTTCCGTCTTTATATAAGTAATACCACTTGCCACCAGAAGCTTGTAATCCCTTAACCATGGCTCCATCAGCACCCAGGTAATACCATTCACACTTGTACTGATACCACGTGTTTGTAATCATGATTCCGGCACCATTAAACCAGTACCATTTATCCTGATCCATTAGCCAATCATTACGGACCGGAAGGCCGGTATCTCCCAAGTAGAACCTCCACCCATTATCCTCCTGATGCCAGCCTGATTTCTTTACTTTTGGTATCTCTGTCGAAGTCCATGTCTTTTTAAATACATCAGGGTTAGCATAAACCTTCTTAATTCCAGAAGTGGAGCTTCCCCAATCCGGAAGCTGGAAGTGAGGCTTATCAACTGGTGATTTCCAGTTTCCTCCCCATTCCAGGCCCAGGCTCACACCGATGGCCCCAACTCTTCCGAAAAAGTTACCTGCTTCATTATAAGCGCCTTGTCCATCATTCCTGAAAATATCAAAGGCAGTTCCCCACTGGTGATAAGAACTGTATGTACTTCCTGGAGCATTGGTCACGATATTACCGGGTGTAGTTCTGCCCTGTGCGTATAATGCGTCCTGTTCTGCTACGGTGCGATATGTCTCGCCTATTTTGATTATTAATCCCTGGTTGCTGCATTCTTCTACCAGCTTGGCAGCCAGCACCTGCAGACGAGGGTGGCATAATGTGATATCTCTCATATTGCTTTCCTCCATTCAAAAAGGCCCGGGATTACCCAGGCCTAAAGTGATTCGCTATTGTTTCTGTGTTTCTGTGTTATCAATCTTATTTTTTAATACAGCTATGTATTTACTTAGCCATTCAGGCACAGGAGCGCCCATTCTACCAGCGTTTTCTATGATAGACAGCAACTCATTAAGCAAGTACCAAACTGCCACCAGAAGCCCAAAAAACACGTTTGTAGGCACGTCGAAACCAACGGTTCCAGATACTGTGGCAATGATATAATCTACTACCATTGCTACGGCTATCACACATAAATAGCCGACCTTTTTAATGATGCCTTTTGCCCCCTTCTTTGAACTCCACCCATAAGATGGATCCCCCGGGTGATCTATGGCCTCCGTCTTGCTTGCAAGCATACCCGATATATTATCAGCCACCATCATGAGAGTTAAAACGCACAACACCGGGTATAAGATTCCCAGTTTATCGCTTAAAAAGGCTCCAATAGCTGCCGCGGCCCCCTGAACTGCAAATACATATTCTTTTTTCATTCTCATAGTCCTCATTCTTCCTTAATTTTTAGATGCAAGAATCTCCTGTTTCTGTACTTCTGTAATCCAGCTCTTGATTACTGCATTTGCAAGCATAGCAATTGTAAGCGGGCCTTTGCCACCATCAAATAATCTCATTAATGTCTCAAACATATTTATCCCTCCAGACTTGATAAAACTAATGTATCAACAGTTGCTTTTAAGGATTCAATTTCCGCTGTCTGTGCTGCCACCGTTTCACGTAGGCCCGGTGTTTTAAATGTGGCAATCATTACATCAGCCTTGATATCCCTGTTTTCGTAAATGGGTTCTTTTGTCTTTTCATCTGTTCCCGTCTGCACTTTCTCCGTCCTAATGACCTGGTCAGACTGCTTCGTAAGTATTCCGGAATAAACCAAATCTGACCGCTTCCAGTCAGTCTCACTGGATAATCCGATCTGTGATATGCTGCCTCCGGATTTTAGGATCGTTTCGATTTCATCAAAAGTCAATCTCCCTTTCTGAAATTTGATGGTCCCTCCGTTCTCTCCAAGATTCACACCTGCAGCGACCAGATCAAAGACCTGATCGCCAAATTTGATTTTTTCGATATTATTCATATGATTCCTTTCTGCCTGTTCTAAGGCAATAAAAATAGCCCCCATAAAGGGACTAGTTTACAAGTTTATTTAGTTCGTTAAATAGCAATTTTGGTAATAAACTAAATAACACTGGTGGAACATTGACAGGTAATCTCGTAGTGCAAAAAGATGTTCCAATCTATGAAATGATGGTAAACAGCACTACAAAAGGAAGAGTTATTAAAAACGCAAGTGCAAGTATAGATTATGGAACCGAATTGATTGATATTGCCGGAAATGTTCAAACCATCCTAACAGTAACTAATGGCAGGTTACGGCTTACGAAGCGGGTTGATGGAGTTATAACGGGGTCGGTTGATATAGCAAATATACCTTAAACGATCATTTTTCAACCCAAGCTTTCCACCCATTTTCATCTTTTATACGGACGAAAAGTTTTGGAGTTGTTGTTAAAGATGTAAACCTTTGGATAGCATATGTATTACCGTCAATATACATCGTCTCCATGATACCATTAACTGCTGCTACTGGTGTATTTAAACACTTATCTGAAGCTCTATATATGGTCATAATATTTGCAATATATGGGACATCGTTCAAATCACCGGAATATCCCCCTTTGTTTGATGATTTGGATGTTAGGTCAGTTAAATTGCTATTTACAGCATATAAGGCCGCCATGCTGGCTATCTTATTTGGATCATTTACGATCTGGCTTACCACAGCGTTTGCAATGGCATTGATAGCGTTACTATTTGCTGTTATGCCGGCATCTACAGCGTTCAATGTTTCTGCTGATAAATCCGGCGTTGAATTATCAGTCCACCCTTGCCCCGCGTATGGGGTTATTGTTAAAGCCATATATCATTCCTCCTATATTATTTATTTAATTTTATGTATCGTATCATCATAAACCGACCTTGTGAATTAGATTGTGCAACTCCTATACCGACATAGATATAATGGTATGATGCAGCATTGATTAGAGAAAATGTTTGTGTTCCAAACACGTCACCTGTTGCCGGAAGTACAAATTTTTCATATGCACCTACATTAGGTGATATAGTCCAGCTATTATCATTTGTAATTTGATCTACTTCTTTTTCCCCAAAAACCAACCATGTGTAACTATTGGCAGAATGGGATGGTAATTTATAGCATATAGTGACGCTTTTTACTCCTGCCATTTCTATTGGAACTTTAAATGTAATTGCAGGATAGTTTCGCGCACTACCGCTGGTTGCCGCGGTACTGTCGGACCGAAACCATATATATTCTCCTCCAGTTTCCGTATCATCTTTGCTCCAATTAACATATGTTAATTGATAGTCTCCTACCGGTGTGTTCCTGTTTGCGATCATTCTGCCTGTTTGGCCTGGTGCGAAAAGCCCATACCAATATGGTTGCAAAGGGTCACCATTTACAAAACCACTCCATGTGCCCTCTATCGTGCCGATAAACACGCCAGCTTTAATGTTTTCAGGCAAAAGGTTTTCAACCCCATTTACCACTACATCAGAATTAAAAAACTTATCCTTTATGCCGGCTGCTGAACCACCTTCTTGTGGGTTAATTATTATGTCTCCAGTAATAATCTGTGTGTCTTGATATACTTCTCCTTGATCATGATATCCAGCGGGTATTGTGTAAGTAGCATTTATTGGTAATTTATATTTAATACTACCATTATTTTTTACTGCACCGTCCTGTACTTCTTCACTCCCAACACCATAAAACTTTTGGTTTTCTACAACGTCAGATGGAAGTGCTGTTAAATCAGATAGATCAGCATTTCCACCACGCATTATAAATCCTTCACCCATTAATGATACCCCTCGTATGTACCAGTAACCCCTAAGATAGTTACTCCTTTTTTTATGTATTGTGGTAACAGGTTTATTATAGGATTTGCTACCACGTCACCAGTCATGTATTTACCACCTACTTTTACTATCTGCTTATCTGCAGTTGGGTAAACCGTAACACCTTCCATAGTAGGCACACTTTGTCCCACTGTTCCGGTTCCACTATGGATACCAGGCTTTATAGGCAGCGTACCTCCTATTGAAAGAATTCTTGTTTCTGACGCTATTTCATCAGCTTCACCCGCTTGCATTTCGCCACTGGATCCTATGAAAAGTTTATATTTTCTTACCCTTTGCGGTATGGCTGTTAATTCTGCTTCATCTATAGCACTACCATGTTTTAATATAATTCCATCCAACTTTATCACCCTTTAATCATTAAATAGAAGTCAACAGCCGGCTTACGGTTATAGCAGTAAAGCGTGGCTGTTCCCTGCCCGAACACAATTCTATCCAAGCATCCAAAAGCTTTGGTTTGGTTTTTTACCATTTGTGCGGTCGATGAACCGTCTAAATACAATCCCACAATTGGAGCATCATCGATCTTTGAACCAGTGACTAATATGGTTTGTGAATAAGGGACTGAGTTTCCCCACCCTGCAACCGGTACGTAGAGAGTTTTTACAGTGTTGATTTTATCTATCGCTGCAGCGTGCCTATTAACCTCTTTATTGCTCATGTTAATATCATCCGCCGAATATATATCTCCAATTTCTGCATAAGCCGTAACATCGTTAAGACTAATTGATCCATCAGTGTTATCGATCTTCTGATATCTGCGCATACCAGTAAACTTATCATTCTTATAGTTGGTTTTTAGTTCCATTTATATTTCACTCCTATTCCCTAATGCCTGGCTGCCGAGCCGGAAAGCAAAGTGTTGTTGCCCCGGAAAGCAGTTTTCAACCAACTTCCCAAGGTCATAAAGTATCTTTTCGATTGCATTTGCCTGATAGATTGATGTGTATGCTATCCTCTGTGGTGTTATTGGAGTACTTTCAGGAGTAAAGTACACGGCTCTTAGCTCAATAATATTCTGCCTGATTCTTTCCATTTCAGACTCGTAGCGTGGTTCCCTATCTTTCCAGTTCATTCTACATCTTTTATAAATAGAGTTTTTATACCCATACTTATTGAGCATTTTTGAACACCAAGCCACGGCTGTTTCTACACGTATCAAATCAGTGTAAGCTATACACCCTTTTGCCGTTGCATTATCAAGATCAGCCTGTACACGGTCATATATAAGATTGTCTATGTACTCACTCATGAATCGTCACCTCCGCCTTTATGCTGCCTGCAAAGCTATATGATACACTTTCGATTGTTCCGGTCTTTATACCGTCATAATCAGTGTCTATGTCTACTACCTGACCTATTACCTTGTTGCCAAGCAGAACGTCACCAACGACATTCTCAGCGTGCTGGTAGTACTCATAAACGCGGTCAAGTACAGATGTGGAATTTCTTTTGTTCACAAGAGTGGCGTCCGGCACTTCTTTGATATTTTTGTTGAAAACGATGTTAGGATTTTCTTTGATTACTGTTGATGTAAAATGATTATACTTTTTACCTGTAAGGATTACTTCTCCACCTGTTCCAGTGATGAAAGCATAATTATCACCTTTCGCTGTGATTGTTCCACCAGTTATGCTTAAACTATGATAAGCCTCAGAGAAGATGGCTTCTGCTGTACCGTCAAGAACACCTTTGTAAATCTCTGCTGTTTCTTCTGACTTCTGGTAATCATGTACGGTCAGTCTGACACCTGTCACAACGTCCGAATGCTCCAATGTAAGGCCGCCGAAAACTTCACCGGCTGTAAACTCACCAGTCTTATCCTCCTGCTTTGGATAAATCACCACGCCATCATAGTTAGATGTGTCTACAACGGCACCTATGGCGAAAGCAATCTGCACCAGCGCATTCCGTTTTGTGGTATATGGGATATATCCATACAATTTCACATTGTCAAACGTATCGGATAATAAATAGTTAAAGTCCTCGTTTTCAAAGATATCGGCTATTACCGCAGGTACTAACTGGCCTGTATAAATACCTCCGTGGTACTCATTACCATCAAGTATTCCTAATGCATCATGAGCATCCATAAAGTAATCAGTCTTGCTTTTCTTTGCCCCGTTCTTAAGATAAAAGTTACCTATTAGGCCACCGTTAAAATACAATGCTAGTTTCTGCTTTTTTTGTAAATCAAACGGTACACTTGACTTTGTTCGCACCGTGAAATTCATCGTATTAATGCTTATATTTTCTGATATGGCATTGATCTCCTGCAGACATGATATCTGCCTTATTTCATCGGATAAAAAATCACGGTAAATACCATAGTCAATTCTGGAGAGAAATACGGGCCTATTCGGTTTTGATGTAGACAAGAAGGTAATCACGATCTTGTCATATAGCATCACATAATTACTACAGAAATATTTCGTGTCGTTTGGAGTAAAGTCCATAATGGATATCAGTTCATTTTCTGAATACCATTGAATATTAATATGGCTTGCGTAATCACCTGACATTGTATTGAAGGTTAACAACAAGCCTACGCTGGTAAATTTCTGGTTAAAGGTTATGGTTAGCACCGGAGCATCAGCATACTTTTCATAAGTTGAACGAGGAAACAAAAACATCTGTGGATGTAACCCTATCCGCGGTTTTAATCCCTCTTGGCTTACTGCATATTTAAATTTTCCTTCGCTATCAGATATTTCGTCACTTATAAATCCATAGTCATTAGAATCGTCCGGGAAATTTATATATTCTCCATTGAGTAGAGCAAAACCAGGCAGGCATAAGGCATAACCAGGATAAACTAAATCATCCCTTTTTAAGTCTGGGAATTCTTTTCTTACTGTTGTTGCCCTTGGATACAGTCCTTTATGCGGATGCAATCCAACCCGGGGCCGTAACCCCGGATCAATTACCTGTGGATTGCTGTTTTCCTTTGCATATGGAGCCACATCATCATATACAACTTTCAGCCCTTCATTGTTTAACACGGCATCGGATAAAATTGTCTGTTTTAAAAACATCTTACGGCCTCCTTTGCGGTGCCTTTGCTATAAACTGAATGGACAAACCGGACCACCGATTGACCTGTCTCCCGCTCTCCATTATCGGCTTGTTTTCATCGTCACCACTGGTCACATACGCCTTAAATTCAAGCGTTTCCTGCCCGTACGGGAGCACAACCGTATGAAAGTCTGTCGGGGCTGTTATAATGCCGTAGAACGTGTCGTAGTCTGCTCTGTAATTTGAGTCTGGCTCCACGGTCAAGGTGTAATTGTAGAACGTTCCAATAACATCACGGTACATTTCATTGTTTAGCACTCTTCCGCTATGCTCTGAATCCGTTACCGCAAAGCTGCGCTTAAGCCCTGTTACCCATAGGCGGAGGTCGACACCGTCTATAGTAAATATTCCATTTCCACTTTCCACGTTATCAACCTCCTGTCGTTACCATTCTAACGCCTACGCGCTGTTTTTCGTTGTTGTTATACTTGTAAACTAACTGACCGAACTTTGTACCATCGACAATCATGTCTGCCTGTACAGAGCCGCCGCCGATTCCTCCCATTTCTCCAATGGCTTCCTTAAATGCCTGTTTCATTGTTTCAAGCGGAGATACAACCTCATAATCCTTGTTGTTATCTCCAAGGATTGCGGCAAATTCCCCTGCTTTTGGTGGGACTACGGTTCCGGTTGCCAAGCGTGGCATAACAGAAGAAAAGGAAGCGTAACCAGTTGAAGAATATGAAGGTACTGAGCGACTACTACTTGCCCTGTTGTTAGCACCAGAAGCTACTCCTATCAGTGAAAATCCTGCTATTGCTGCTACTGCTCCCGCCACTGCAAGCATGGCATAGTTTTGTATACCCGCTGCTATTGCTGCAACTACTAAAGCTATTGCTCCTGCAACTGCAATGATTTTAGAAGCTAATTTTTCACTTGGTGTCATTTTGTCCCATGCCATAGCAACATAAGCAGCTATGGCAACAATGCTTCCAAGCACAATAACAAGCGGATTAAGTTTGCCAAGAAGTGACCCCAATACGCCTATAAGATTTGGCAGCACAGATAGCATGTTCTTAATTCCAGTCATAAACTCAACAAATTTCCATGCTGCAAAGAACGCCAATACTATTATAGTGATGTTCTTAACTGCTTCCTGGTGCTGCGATATCCAATCCGAAAACTTTGTAAGCCACTCAACAACCTTTTTTAATGCCGTTATAATAACTTCACCAGTCCACTTTCCAAAGGGCTGTATAAAATCTTCCCATAGCCATAACGCCAACGGTTTCAATGCATCAATCACAGAATTAAGAACTTTAAGCGCTGCTGAAACTAAATCAAGCCCTACTGGTAATGCTTTTTCTAATGCCCATTTTGTTAATGGTAGAAGCACATTATTAAGTAACCAAAGCAATGCACTTCCAATCACTGATACAATAGGTATAAGACTGGCAAGTACACCATCGAATGCTATTAATAATGGGCTGAAATCCAACGTAGCCGCCCAATTTTTTATTGATTCAGAGGCTTCTCGGAAGAAACCAGTGACCAAAAGAACCAAGTCACCCAAGTGACGCATGATACTGGTCCCGGTATTTGCATTTATCCAAGCCTTGTCAAACTGATTCGCCAGATTTGCCACGGTCAGCGCAAAATTACTGAATGTAATCAGTAGATCATCTGTGATTGCCTTGCCGTACCCTTCGTCTTTCCACACCTGCATGAATGACGCTCCTACGTCCTTTGCAAGCTGTTTTAAGCTTCCAAGCATGATTTTAGCGGCGTTCGTTGTAGAAGCCCCGTATTGATCCCACGAGTCCTTTAATGGCTGGAATAGGTTAGCCAGTGTACTCTTAATATCTTCTGCGAGTGCTTTTGCTTCGGTTCCTACAGCAATTGTCTTGAACATCTGGTCAGGCGTAGGGCCTTTGTATTCGTTTGTGTCTGCTGACCGTTGAATCTGCATCAAGGTATCAAAAGCAAATGAAGCTTTCTTTACCTCTTTTGCCGCTTCTTTCGCCGCCTTTTGAGTGTCACTAAGACTGGCGGCATAGTCCTCCTGTACCGCTACCGCTTTTACAAACGTATCTTTCCCTGCCAGGGCCGCCATAGTTTGCCCGATCCAGTTATTTACCTCCGCAAGTTTTGATATAAACATGCTAAGTATCGGTGACACTACTTCCACAATAGGAGCAAACGCTACCGCAAAGCTGTTTTCTAGCATTGTCATTGAAGACATAAGTGAAGATGCTGCTTTGTTGGCATCGCCTGAATACCGGGCCAAGTTCTCAAATCCATCTTTTGCGGATTGTATTGCTGCACGCATAGCCATACGGATCAGCATTAATCGTAACATTCCTGAAAGGCTCAGAATACTTTTAGACAAAGGATTGACTTCTTTTCTCGTGCTACGCATGGAAGCATTCATCTTCTTGCCAGAACTTGCAACCTTCTTCTGTTCCTTATCGGTTACGGTTAATGATTTCTTATACTCTTTTTCTGCCTGTGTCACTCTTTGCAGTTCCGCATACAACTCGTCATATTCTGGATTGCCAAGAGTAACACCCTGTTTTTCTAATTCTAGAAGTTCCGCTTTTAGCTGCTGTTTCTGAAACTCAAACGATTCTTTATCAAGTTTTATTGGTACTTTAACAGGTGATATAAGATTCTTTTTATAGTCGGTCAACTCTGCTTGCGCTTTATTAAGTGCCTGATATGTACTGTCATAAAGTCCATCTCCAAACGTCTTGCCGGCCTGCGTAAGCTGATTTAATTGTTGCTTTAATAAATCGACCTTACCTTGCAACGATGATTCATCAATATCAATTTTAACCTTCTCAGGAGTGGATAATTTCTTCTGGTAATCTTTTAATACAGATTCTGATTTCTTTAATGCTGTGTATGTGCTGTCATACAATTCGTCACCAAATGTTTTGCCCTGTTCGGTGAGTTTCCGCAATTTAAGTTTCAAAGAATCAACTTGCCCCTGTAGCGATTCGATATTGATTTTTGAGCTTTCGGCAGGACTAAGCATTTCTTTTTTATAATCTGCTAATGCCTGTTTTATTTTGGAAAGTTTCATATAGGTTTCATCATATTGATCGTCACCAAAATACAGCCCTTGTGATTCCAAATCTTTCAACTGCTTGGTTAAAGTGGAAATTTCATTCTTGAATTCATTCGTGGACTTTTCAACCTTATCCATTCCATCGGCGTACTCATTAACAAATTGCTGCACTGTATTACCATAGTCCTGAAACTCACCACGGGCGTGTGAGATTCTTGATTCCTCGTCCAATACGCCGCTACTTTGATTTCCTCTGTCAATGGAGATTTTATCCATCTGTTCTTTAAGGCTTTGTACACTGTCTTTGGCTTCTTTTGCCGAATCCGATATGCTTTCAATCTGATCTGCGGCCTTAGTTGCTTGTTTTCCTGCGCCGGTAAGCGAATTTGTTAATCCCTTAGTGAGATCTTTTACAACAGCAGTTAATTCACGCAAGGCATCTTTAAGCGCTCCAATATCTTCAATGGCTCCATCTTTGTTAATTGCTGTGTTGATTAATATAATTCCATCTGCTTGAGCCGCCATGCCATCGCTCCTTTCTTCGGACCCGGCGCTTAGGCGCTGCCCTATCCGATAAGTTTTTCAACTGCTTCTCTTTCCTTCTGTTTCTGCTCCCAATCGAGATCACACAATGCCTGATTCTCTTTGTAAAACTTAGATTCCCACTTTTCAAGTTTTTCGCTATTTGCTCTCTTCTGCCGGATATTTTGAATAGAGGAATACAAGCCATCGCCGCCGATCTGCATATAGGAGCCAAAAAAGGTCCACCAGTGCATATACTTCACACTGCGGACCTCTTTCCCCATACTTTTATTAATTTCCGGTATTATAACAGGCGAATCTTTGAGCCAACTCATTAACACCGGCTTTGGTTTGTTATCTGCTGGCAAGCTGGCATCTATAAACCGACTAGCCTTTTCTACTGCCTCACCCATACACTCCGGTGGAATTGTTTCGTAGTCGATATACAGGATTTCAATAAGCACCTGTGTTTTATCTGCGCCATCAAGCTCCGGGTCTTCATAAGCGGTTAAAATGTCAAGCACAACCCTGTAATCGGTACGGATTTTATACAATACCCCTCCCACTTCTAATTCTGTGGGTAGGCTGAACGGATTCATCATTTATGATACTTCTGTGTATACTTGCTGGCCCGGGTCTTTGCTTTGCCTAATCGCACACCAGTTTCTTTCTCAATCACAGTTCGGATCGTTTCAATGATATGTACGGCAAAAAAATCACCGTTTCCCAAAATTGAGAAGGGCCCTGTAATTTTAAAGAATGTCTCTGACACGTTGGCATTAAACAAGCGATCAATCTCTATCATCATCTTCTTTTCAGCTTCAATTATTTTATCTTTGTCACTACCTTCGCCACTTTCAAGTTGAGTCTGTAATTCCTCGAATGCTTTAACCGCATGTTCATATCGTCCGACTAGACCAATATCAGATGGTACAAAGGTAAACTGCCCCAGGGCTTCACCACGCTTGTTTTTGATGTTGTATACCCTGGAACCATCATCAATTACAATATCATTACTGTTCTGCTGGTTATTCTTAATCAGTTTATTGCTCATGTCTTAATCTCCTTTATGATCCTGACGGGATAGTACCTTCCGTAAACTTTGGTTCTTTTTCATCGAGGGAAACCTTTGTCACATAGCCTTTCTTCCGTTCGCCATTAAAAGCTATATTGTAAGGGATATTTACACCGGAAGTCCCGCCACCATAACTCTGAGGCTTAACGATAACTTCCTCGATATATGCTAAGTGGTTAGTGGCATCGGTATCATCTACAATCACCTCAAGGATTAAGGTCTTGCACTTATCACCCACAAGCCGGTCCATAGCGATTTCCCTGAGTTTTGGATAAAGTGGTTCATCTGGATTTGCATAGTACGGATCAGCATCAATAGACGGTTCATACCCGTTGTCCGTCACCCTGGATTCACCCCATATATTTTTTGTTGATGCTGTGTCAGGATTAAGGCTGACAGCTAACTCTTCCATGTCGATTCCAACCTTAAACCAAGTCGCAGATGCCGCGGTGTTCTTGAAAGAGGAATCCAGGAAGTGTACTAACGCTTTTCTTTCTAATTTCATATATTTTGCTCCTTTCAGCGATCAAATTCGTTTTCATATTCTACTGATACGGGCAATACCCAATCCTGAACGCTGTTCTTATTTGGATCAAGTCCGTATGAGTTGTCACGGGTAATTTTTTTAATGATTCGTCCTTCTGATAGCTTCGGGTATGCAGTAAGTTTGTAGGCTGTACCATCAATGGTGACAGGCTCCTTACATATCCATTTACCAATACCGTCCAGAAACGTCTGAGCGGTCATTTTAACCCGTTCACTGTTTGAGCCTACCCGATATACTATGTAGAACGGATAACGGCAAATCTGGCGCACGTGAGCTGTCACAGACTCTTTCTCACTGTATACCAATGCCCCATTGTCTGCCGAAAAGATTATTCCGCTATCCCCATCTAAATCCTCAAAAGTGATTATCTCTCCATCAAGTCCTGGGTACTGATTAAGCAGATTTTTCATTGCATCAGTCAGTACATCATACCCGGTAACATCATTACCAATTGGTTGTGGTTGTTCAGCCACTATTGCCACCTCCTGCCGTTTTCTTTACACTCTTTACCCATGTCTTACCATCTTTCTTTTTGGCAGCATCAAACCAGTACGCTTGTGCGTTTGGGTGTGCGGTCTTATTAAATACTAAATTCTCTTTTGCTTTTGTCTTACCGCTGTACTGACTAACAAGCACTTTCTTCTCTCCAAGTCTGGCCCATGTGCTTCCGGTTACTTCGCTTACCATGTTCTTTCCTTTGTACAAAAATCGCCCTGCTGGACCGTAGGCAGCAAATACCACTCCTGAACCTTGTACAGCTGCACTTGCTGCCCTTGTCACGTTAATAAATGGTCCTTCTTGTTTAGGCATGAATGGTTCCATACTATTCATTACATCGCCATCAAGGCCATACTGGGCTTTCTGGTACTGCTTATCAAACCGTGATAGGTTAAGTTTTACCTGTATGTCTCCATCAACTATTGACCACTTTGGAAAATGCTTTGTTGTTGCCATGCTATTTCCCTCCGATCTCGAAGTGAGGAATCAACTTATACGGGCCGCCTACTGTGGTAATCAGGTATACATCATCACGTGTTTTGGTTATGTAATCCTTAAAATCTTTTTTGTATTCAGCATCATTTATAACCGTTCCAGGATACTCTCCTCTTATAAAAAAGTCTGTTCCTCCAGTGAACGTAAGCGATGCGGCGATTTCGGCTTCGATCTGTGTCGCCCATTCCTTAGGTCGCTTATAGGGTTTACCTGCGATTGTGATAGCCCCATCAACCAAGGTGTACCTTATATGTAACTTTGCTGTGTCTGCGCTTTCTAGTCCGGTCTTAGTTACATTCGCACCCTTATCGACATTTAGGTCAACGTTATGCAATACGGTAGGATACCATGTAATAACCTGGCCTGTTTGAAGTTTATTAAAGATTGTCACTGTGTCGGTATACATGACCTCCTCCTTTCTCATAGCCCTGCATAAAGCAGTAGCACGCCGCAATCATCAGTTACACCTATAAGGTACTCTTTAGCTGTTTCATAGCAAAGCCGGTTCTGCGCCTGTGTATCTCCTGCAGCGCTGATTACGGCGCTCTTAACGGAAGATGTGGCACTGAATGAAATGGATTCAGCCCCGGCAGTCTTGCTTGTGACAATATTTCCGACAACGTTTCCAAATTCATCAGTTCTATATCCTCCAGCTTGCGCCACCTTCTCCGCCTGTTCAATCTCCTGTAACTTATCAGCCACGGCGCACACAGTTTTCTGTACCTTCATAGCCGCGCGTTCATCGGCAGGAAGGCCGGGCACCAGACGGTCAAACGTCATAGTGTCCAGCTTGTCACTAGCCTTTTCTGCTAGGCGGTCAAAATCCTCCTGCGCTATTGCCGTGCCGTAGTACTTCTCTTTGTAAAATGTGTAATCCGTATACGCCATGGCTTAATCTCCTTAACCGTTTGATTTAATCATACCGATACGGACATTCTTATCTTTGAACTTAAGTGCCCAGTTTGCTTTATTTGCAAGCTCCGCATTGGTTGGGGATTCTCCTGTAATGTTATCCGCTTTAATGGCGAAGCCGTTAGGGTGAATCACTCTACCCTGCTTTGTGTAAAGCTTTTCGATACCTGCCGATGTTTCAGGGTCGTAGTCTACATAGTATGGCTTCTCATAATTGGTTTTCGGGCAAGTAAGGAATGCTCCCTGACCAATGATGTAAGATTTATAAACCGGGTTAGCGCCTGATGTGTCCACGGTAAAGCGGTCAGTTACGAGAGGA
This sequence comes from Lacrimispora sphenoides, assembly GCF_900105215.1. Classification (NCBI taxonomy): domain Bacteria; kingdom Bacillati; phylum Bacillota; class Clostridia; order Lachnospirales; family Lachnospiraceae; genus Lacrimispora; species Lacrimispora sphenoides. Next base: position 1,168,811 of record NZ_FOIP01000001.1, read on the forward strand.
ATAAGCCCACCGATAGTAGGTAACTCGATGTTTCTCTCAATAGCATTCGTAATGGTATATTTGTTGTAGTCTACCAGCCCAAGCGCCTTATATTTAGCAAAGATAAGCGAATTGATTATATAAAGTCCAAACCCGTCCGCCATATCCCCTAATGCCTTTTGCTGAGCAAAAATAAGGGTTTTTTCATCGATGTTATTTGCAGCCGCTGGTGTGCCTGTTGCTGCGCTTAAATCTGTAATGTGATTAGCCATTCCTGCAAGCCCGAGTGTTGCATCAGTGATACCCATTAACGCTCGTGTCCAGGTCTGGTTATAGTAGCTTGTTACGGAATTTGCAACATGAGTCATCGGAGAAGCCCCGGTCAGCTCTTTCGTAAAGTCCTTTGCTTTCCATGCTTTCATTCTCTGGATCATCATAGCAGTCTGTTTTCCTCCGCTAATCTCGGAAGGTGTGTTGTCGGTCATACCGTCATTGTTTAATGCTACATCGTCATTCTCGTCAACCGGGATATAGTATGGGATAGTACCAACGTTACCCTTTTCACCGATTAAACTCATAATGGTGGGATCTTCTACCATGATTCCGGAAGCAATGATTTTATCGTTCCATGTTGCCTGTTCAGCCATGTAACTAGCGAATACCTCCGGGTCAAAATCAAATCCGCCAAACTGTCCTGTTCTTGCCATGTTCTATTTCTCCTTTACTGTGTTAAGTTCTGATATAGTTCCGGGCTGTTCGCCTTTAAAGTCATTCGCTCATCAATATTCATCTTTGAGAATGACTCCTTTGTAACCCCTGTAAAGTTCTTGTCTTTACCCATTTGCTGGGTAAATGTAGCTCTGTTCTGCTGTGCTACCTGTTGGGCTTCATCAACAAGAATGTTAGGAATCTGATTCCCGTCTTTGTCAGACACAAGTGCCTTGAAAATGTCATCAATGGACCTCCCCTTCGCTGTGTCCTTGTCCAGTTCTTCCGCAAGCTTAACCCTTACGCTATCTGCTGTCAGATCGTTTACGAACTGTTTACCACCCATAAATTTATCTATGGTGGCATCTAACTGATGTTTGGATTCATCAGCAGCGCGAGCAATCTTTTCATCGTCTAGCTGTTTTGTCAAGGTGTCAATCTGTGTCTTATATCCCTCGAGGTCTACACCATCAAAATCCTTTAACTGTTCCTCCACAGCGTCCAGAGAGGCCTTGTATTCGTCTCTCTTTGCGGTTGCCTTTTCAAATTCTGCAATGGTGCGATAGTTCTCTTTCCATTCCTTATCCAGAGTGGCTTTCTTATCCTCTGGAACCTCGATTCCAACGCCTGTTAAAATTGCATATATATCTTTCATTTTCAATCCTCCTGAAATGATTTATTGACCGCTCTTTCAGCGGTAGGGATTTGCCAGATAGACCACTGGCGAGGTAATATAAAAGAGCCAATGCATAAGCACAGGCTCATCTATTACAAATATTGGCTATATCAGTGTCAGCCCTGATCCGGTTTCTTATCACTCTCATGTTGTTCCTTTCTTGCGTTCTCATATCGTGTTGCGGCCCCGTTTGCTGCCGCTGACTGTTCTCTGTTCCACTTGGCTATGCTTAAACGCTCTGTGAGCTTCTTAAGATCATTTTCCGCGCAGAAAATGTTATAGTCTTCATTTTGTCTCCTTAGCAAAGCCGCCTTGCGATCATATTCGTGCTGTAATTCAAATCTAAGCGGCTCTTCTTTAACAGAATCAACAGCCGCTTTCATTCCAACAAGCTCCTGCTTAGTCTTGCGTATCCTGCGTTCTAATGTTCTTTGCTGCTTATTTAAAGCCTCTATTTTTTCATTATCTTCTGTCTGTATATCAGCGTAAGGATTATTTACACCATCACCTGGGCCGAAACTATGGCGGCAATTTGCACCGCACAAGCCCGTGACCGTTCCATATCCTGTTGACTTTCGGAAATCCGGAAACTGCTTTGTCCTACCAGTCCGTGAAAAGAATTGTCCTTGCCACCAAAGATGATTCTTTGGATTCATACCACCGTCGCCACTTCTTGCTCCAAGGTGGGCTGATGTGAGGATAATATCCCAGTCCATTTCTTCCATGCGGGTCATTTGTATGTTGCCTGTTGCCTGACTTATTCCAGTACGCACAGAACGCGTAACAGCCGTTTCCAGCGTGTCTTTGTGGCCTGTTGGGTATTTAATCACCCCAACGTCTGAAATGGCATTATTGATAGCCTCACGCACTACCTGATTGTAAGATACAGCCCCGGAAGTGGCCAACCTATAAGCATTGTCACATTCGTTGATATATAGCTTCTGTGCTTCTATTGCCGTGGTCCTGGTGAAGTTTCTTATCTCTCCGTTTGTGGCTTCATACACTCTTTGCATCTGTCGGGTCATCACTGGCGATTCTTTCAAAGGCACAGGATTAAGGCCAGCTTCCCGGTATATCTTATCATCGTATTGCAGTGCCTTGATTCCGGCTTCCTCCATGGCTTTCTGGACTTCTTTTTCCTGCAGCTTCGTAAACTTGATAATCTGCTTCTGGATATCTTCAAGTATCTGCCCGGATTCCTGCAATACATCAATCTGCCATTTGTCGGAAGCGGTAAAGAGGTAATCAACACCACGCCCCAACCTTGCCCCGATTCTTCTTACAATCAAGTTGATTATGTATGTTCTAAGCTGAGATGCATATTCTTCTGACTGTTCAGTGATCCTTTGCAGGTATTCAGGTTTAAGCATCTAATCACCCTCACGTTAGGCTTGCAATGCAACCTGCGGCTAAGATTCCAATATAAGCGATTATAGATCCCACTGCTCCGGCACAGATGCATTTGATGATTGTAATCCCTATAATGGTTGCTGTAAGGGTTCCTGCGTCAAAGGCTCTACATACTGATATTATTGGCTGTATGAAAAGCAACCACCCTCCAGTATAAAGACCTAAAAAGATTCCAAAAAGTGCTACCACAAAAGCAATTATATTTCTCATGTCTTTTCCTCCTCACCTTCTTCTCTTTCCCAAAAGAACTCGATGCAATCTTTTTTTACAGAGCCACGGGAACCGTCTGTAAATTTAAACTCAATGAAGTTATGGTCCTTTATGAAGTTATCGCTCATAATCGCATGCATTTGTTCATACGTGAAATCCACATCATATATTGAGCCGCCGTGGGTTGCTATATTAATCATGTTATTCTTCTCCGAAAAGTGTTGGGCTTTTCTGATCTGCTTTAGCCTCTGCAATCATTGCCTTGGCTTCTTCCTCGCTCATGCCCTCAAACTTCTGGTAGTACAGCCATGCAGGCACCTTACCCTGGATAACATATTGCCACCACCTCGCCCTATCTTCTTCCCTGCTATATGTGATATCACCAAAGTCATAGGTCACTTCATAAGGTCCTACCGGTGCAAGTCCGTACAGATCAGCAAACACATTCAGGGCATAAATAAGACCGTCCATACAATCCTCTAACTTATCTCTGCAATCTTTGATAAGCTGGATCGTACGACGATCGTCACTCTCTACCTGTGTGGCTGTAACCATTCCTGTTTTCTGGTCAAATACAAAGTATCCACTGGAGTATCCCACTTTCCAACCGATGAAGGAAAGCTCGTTGTTGATTCCTTTGATTCTCATGTCGGTATTAAGTTCGGGATTGATCTCTTTGTAAAATGCGTCTGGTCCCTCCCCAAATACATTTTTAATAAACGGCGGAAGTCCCTCTACCGTTTCACCAACTTTGCGGTCTTTTATTTTTTCACCTGACGCCATTAGCAATCGATCATCGGCAAGCACCATTCTGCGGCTATACTTAATTTCCCAACTGTTGCGGCTGTATGCGGTATCCAAACCCTTTAACTCTTCCAGTACATTCTTGTAGATAGGCAATCCCAACGGGCTGTTAATCTCCGTATTATTGGCCTGCGGCGTTCTGAACACTCCAAATAGCATACGTTCCAGAGGTTCACCGTTCTGCTTAACCAGAGATACATCAGGTTCAAGCCCGGCCCATTTGGTTTCTTCCAGTAGTACCGGCTTTCCTTTGTCATTGTCGCTAGTACTTACATAGGCTCGGTTGCTTATCAAGTACTCGCCCGTATCGCTGTTGATCCTGTGATATTCGAATTTGGTATAGTACTTACGGGAAAACGCCGTACTGGTTGTATACGTGTCAATGAATATTATCCCAGTTATGTTCCCGTCATCGTCTGAATCCACAATCTTAAATGTGTTAGGAAGAAGAAAGTCAATCCCTTTTCCGTTCGGCTTAACAATGAACGTCCCGGCAGCACAACCATACTCTATCCATTCTCTGATCTTAAAATACCGCTTCTCGATCTGTTGCTGCAGCCATTCCGCCCGTGGGCTACCGTCAATGGTAATATGTATAGCCAGAGTAGTAAGCCGGGCCGTTTCTTCACACAGCACCTTACCGAATCCTATTGTACGGATATCATGCTTCGCACTCAGCCAGTATGGGCGGTCCTGGTATATATTCATGCACTTATCTATTACAATATCCATTTCCTGTGAGGTGACTGGCTTCACGTCAAATTCTTCTAATGCTTCTTTCTGGAATAACATGTTCCACCACCTCCTTACCGTGTCCAGTAATCCCATTTAATCACCTGCCCTGGTATTTCTTGGTCATTTCTTCAAATTCCTTGCGATCCTTCTCGAACTTTTCTTTCTTGAGCCGTACCCTGCCAATTGCGTCCTCTTCCATCACTTCACGGACTGCTTCTTTAATCGCCTCTCGCAACTCTCTGTCTTCTTTGATCCGATTCATGGCCAAATCAAACCACCCGGCACCATCAAAGTTATCATTCTTTCTGCTATGCCATGCATCGCCCGGCTTAATAGCCTTTGCGAACTGCTTGCCATCAATATCTACCCGTATCGTTTTAGGATTTTTCCCCATTTCTTTCAAGGCATCTTCAACAGCTTTCTTCATGGTACCCAGTGGGCTTACAATTTCAATATCATCGGCTGGGTTGCTATGCGGTGGTCCATAGAATCCACGGTCTCCACACATTTCATAGCCTTCCAATTCTCGTGCAGTAGGAGTGTTTCCCAAAAACTCTAAGTTCTTTGTGTTCCCAGAGATTTTAAAATCCGTTCCGCTTTCGCAGCCACAATCCAGATTGAAACGCGTACCATCAATTTCTATTTTATATATTTCGTTACCTGTAAACACCTTACCATCTATCTTTACTGCGAAACTCTTATCTGTTGTCTTCATTATGCTGGTCACCTCCCTTGTCTGCTTTTCCTAAGTACGTGTATTTAGTTTCTCCGAATAGGTTATTGCTAACTTCCATTTCCGAATCAAGAGCATGCTCAATCCCTCTCTTGTACCCTTTTACAAAAAGAATATCCTCAACACAGCCGCAACGTTTGCACTGGTATTTTGGTATGCCGTTACGGTTAATTACTTCAAACTCGTGGAACGGACACGATTGTTCTTTCTGGTTGTTTCCATTAATATCCTGCATGATTTTAATTACGGTTTTATTTGCTTTCATTATGCACTGTTCCCCCTTCTCATTGATAATGGACTCGTTGCATACCGCAACGCATCAATCCAGTGGTTATTTTTATCTGGATAATCTGGTATTACTTCACCGTTTCCGTCAACCTCATGTTCGTATTCAATCATTTCTTTATAGAGTCTCGGTGTCCTCGCCGGGTCCACAACAATCTTACGGCACTGTAGCCATTCGAACGTATACTTGACGCTACCCGGCCCGCCGTTAGCCTGTCTTGCTGGCAATCCTGCGTCTCTAAAGTCTACAATACTTTCCTGTTCATCTAGTCCACAACGGATTTCATAATCGTCGTATCCTTTTACCTTGATCTGACGTGCCATTTCAGCGTTGCGTATCTTACAACCACCCAATTCATCAATGGCGGTTATTACTTCTGAATTATGATTATAAGAAGATCGCACAAAAGCTTTGGGATCAGGATACCAACCCCAGTCTTGCCCCTGGTATATCCGCTCCATTCTCTCAATCTCTTCATCGGTAATAGTTCTGATTTCAAGGAATTCAAAGATATTTGTTCCCAGCCCTACCGGATTGCCAAGATATTCATGTTCATATGCTTTTGGGTTTACCTTCTGCAAATGCTCCGCATCATCATGGAACTGTTTACCAAGCCATTCAACCGGCACTGATCTGTAATCACTCTTATGCCTTAGTGAATCCTCTCGCGGCTCCTGAACATATTTGTTCGCCCAGTTTGACTTGCTTATAGGTGGGTTAAACGTTTTGAATACGACAAACTTAGGACCGCCTCTAAGTATGGACTGCTGAACCATTCGAATCTCTTCAATTCCTGCAAACTCGTCTAATTCTTCAAACCACAGGTATTTAAAATATCCCTTGCGGACTTTTGCAGACTTTGACTTCTTAGCCTTATCCAACCCCTTGAATATGATTCTCTGGCCCGTTGGCTTATATATGCATCTGTACGGGCTTGTTTTACATTTCCATAGGTGGCTTACCTCCAGCGCATCAATGGCCCATAGCACCTGCTCGTATACACTATCCCCGATTGTATTTCCGACCTTACGGTAAATAATTGCATTGGCGTCCGGGTCCTCCATCATTCCCAGCACTATTTCAAGTCCTGCAAAAGACGACTTTGTGGAGCCTCGCCCACCGTACAGATCGTAGTAAGTGTGTTTACCGTCTATAATGTCCCAGTGAACACCATAAAAGGCTGGCGCTATTAAGTCAGTAAGTTTAACATGAGTCTGGTCTTTGGATATCATTGACAATCACCACACTTTCTAATTGTTCCTTCTCGTCTGCCGTAAGCTTATCCGTCTGCGCCTTAATCTGCGCTATCTTGGCCCTCTGCTCCTCCGTTGCCATGTCCATGTGATCTGACAGCCATTGCAAGGCTTTCATGCGGTCCCCAAGTTTTATACTGGCGCCATCTTTACCTTGCTTCACCTCAGATATGATCGTGCCATCCACTTCCGAGCTTTCCCGGAATTTTACGGTATTCACTATCTTTGTAAGTGGCTTATCTGTTTCTTTATCCATTACTGGCCCGAACGCTCCCATGACCGGCACTTCCTCCTGCCCGAATGACAAGTAATCGGTGATATCAGAAAAGGCTATATCCATATACTTCTGGAAGATATCCTCAGGTTTAAGGAGGGCCTTGGAATATGCCATTTCCTTTAGCTTCATGATTTCTTCTCTCACACTGGGATTTGCTAGGAGCTTACACCCTTCCACATTTGCTGCCGCGTAGCTTACGCCATACGCTTTCTGGTAAGATTTTGTTGCATTGAATGACTTGCTATAATAAATACAAAAAAGCCGTTGCTTATCAGTCAAATCGTCATTACTCATTACCGATTCAACTTCTTCTGCCACGACTTGTTTCTTTACCTTGTTGCGTTTCGTTTTATTTGCAACGTTGCATTCCTTTTCCTGCGTTGCGTTGCAACTCCATTTCCCTCTATTCTTCCATGACCGGACCGTACCTTCTGGTACATCCAACCGACTGGCTATATCTTTAAGCATTACGCCATTCTCATAGAGTTCTCTGGCTTTCTCTTTAATTTCATCTGGCGCTCTTGCCAAGCCTCGCCGCCTCCCTTGTGTTGTTTTTATGTATTAATTAAACCTGTTCTTTACCCTTGATTCAAGCTGATCGAATTCGTGCTGCACATTATCAATTGTAAACCGCCTTCCGGTGAATTCCTTATCAACACTTATGTAAGTATCCACCATCTTGCTTCGGTGTTTTATCAGTTTAGTTTCCAGAGACAATTCTCTAATCACTACCCATGTAATTCTGATGTAGGCCCATAATTCTCTTAACATACCAAATTCCCTTTCGTCGTTTTTGATATCAAAAAAGAGACGGGGTCGACCGCCTCTTAGCTATTGATTATCGCTAAAATTATTATAATTAACGTTATAGGTGCAAAGTAACAAAGAAAACCTAAAACATACATACGTTTCTACCCTTTGCTTTTCTTCTATCATACGCCCAAATTTCCCAAAAGGAAACACCCATCACAGCATAACTATGACAGGCGTTTCTTTAGGAGGTGTATTATGATGAAGCTGATACGGAACGCCGGATTATGAACCCGAATTTACATACCGCCGTCTATTGGCTACGTTCCGTCACTACTTGTGTAGTTATACTCAATTCTTGGTCAATCCGCGCACCTAGATTCGAACCAGGGTCTCCAGTCAGGGGGATTACTGTTGTTCTGTCGCTGAACTATGCGCCGATTAAATCGTAACACTCGGATTCGAACCGAGAACCAACCGGATATAAGCCGGGTACTCTAACCGTTGAGCTATGTTACAGTATGCCGGATTCACCGGCACGCCTTATTGTTTATAGTCTGGTAAGGTAAAGTCAGACTGGCCTTATAATTCAGTTTATAGTCTGGAAAGGTTGGGTCAGACTAGCAATCTTTTAGCACCGCATTGCCAGGTGCGCCTTTGATATTATAGTCCGTCAAGACTAGTCGGACTGCATGATACCAATCGAACATAAGGGGAGTGTATGTTTTCACTGGTTCCAGTTTACATTATATAATAGTTGAAACGGAAAGAGCGGAAAAAACGGAATTAGTATTAAATTTTTATATTTCAGTTACTTTACCTACAAAACTATCAAACTCTTTTCTAATTGCGTCACCCGTCTTTTCCCCTCCTAATCTTGCAGCCACCGTGTCCCAGGATTCGCGTTCAAATAATTTGTATTTTATTATCCTCTGCATTCTTGCCGGGATCCGGTTCATGTACCTTTCAACCATTCTTCTGGTTTCTCCGGTTTTCCTTGCCCTTTCTCTTAGGATTTCCTCATCTTCTTTCAATGTATCTGCGTCCTCAGGCGTGTATGCTATACCGGATATATGAAAGTTCTTTGCTGTGTAAGGAAATGTACTCATAGATCCTTTAACTGAATCCTGCTCAATTGTTTTCTTCTTACGCTCCAGCTTCGCTATATCCCTGATTGTTTCCTCCTGTAATGCCTTTGCATCTATGTAATCTTTCAAAGCTGAAATAATCTCATTTTCCTTTTGCACGCTTCCACCCCCTTTCATTTGCCAGCAATAAGAACCTCGCCGTCAATCTCAAATCGTTTTCCAGCTTCTCATTCTTCTCCTTTGCCGTAAGTGATCCTGAATCTTCCAGCTCAAAACTATATCTATTGTGGTACAGCAAATTTTCTTTCGCATAAGCTTGTACTCTATATTGGGGTATCCCTATCACCATTTCTGCAACATCTGGCGTATAACTGCCTATGTATTCACCTTTATCAAAAACAGAATAAATTTTCCCTTTTGGCATTACTATCCCTCCTGCCCTATAATAGCCTCAATTTCTTTTTCAATATTATCCAATGCCTTCCATGCACACTGTTCTTCCGCCTTTTTCTTCTGGTCATGTGTCATTACCATGGTGTCACTGTGATTTTGCTTATGTATTGCCACTGTATCTCTAATCCGCCTGATCTGGCTATCTTTTGATTCTAACTCATCAGCCTGTAATCGGCATATCTGATTTAATTGGTCAAGATTCATTTCTGCCGCTGTCATGGTCAGTCCCTCCTTTGTTTGCCATTTCCCATGCGATAAGGATTAAACCGGATATAACCAATACTCCAAACCCTAACTCTGGTATTGCCAATCCTAATGTGCCTGACAGTATAGCCGCCATCAACCCCACGTAAATTACCGCCACTTTTATAATCGTTGTTGCTGTTTTTATGATTATCTCTTTCATTAATCGTCTTCCTCCATACCGGTCTGTACATGGATTGCTAAACACCCCAAGTCTGAGCTTAACTCTTCGAGCTGGTCATCTTCCGTCCATGATATTAATTCAGTGTGTGATGATCCACAATAAGGGCATTTAGGTTCACGGCCTTTCAGTAATTCCTCTCCGACTATAAATTGCTTTTCGCAACTAATGCACTGATATTTCTTGTGGTTATCAATATAATATCCCTCGAACCAATCATCTGATCTATACATATATCCTCCTTACGCTCCAATGCTCATATATCTGTTATGTACCTGCCGCAGATGTTCCCCGTTGGCGGCCGCATAGAATCCAAGTGTTGTGGACGGGTCCTTGTGTCCAAGTATCTGCTGAATATCCTCAATGGCACAATCTTTGATCCTAAGTGTGGTCGCCATAGTCTTGCGGAAGAGGTGAGGATATACTCTCCGCTTTAATCCGGCCTTTTCTCCTATCTGCTTGATAATCAGCCTTAACCCGTCCTCAGTGACCGCCTTGTATGGAGCCTTTACCCATGCAAACAAGGCTTCGCTGCTGTCCTTCCTAGATGCCAGATACTTTTCCAGGTGGACCTTGGCTACATCATTGAGGTACACTGTCCGGTAATCAGAGGTCTTATGAGCATATATCACAATCTCCCCGGTACTCCAATCAATGTCCTGCTTGCGCAGCTGTGGCACTTCTCCGATCCTTACACCTGTGCTGAGTAGAAACTCCATTAAGGCCCGCTCTCTTGGATTTGTACATGCCACCCTGAGCCGTTCAATCTCCACACCTTTCAGGTAATCTATAGGTGGCTTACGTTCTTTCTTAACTGGTACAGCTTCAACCGGGTTTGTGCTGATAACCCCATGCTTACGGAACCATGTGAATACTGCTGAAAGAAAGCGTCTCTCGTTATTTACGGTCCTGACTGAATTACCCTTACCAGCATACATGTCCAGGTAATACTTGATATCCACCGCTGTGATGTGGCGAATGTTCTTATCAGTGACACAAAGCATATTTTTCATGGCCCCCATGTACGCCCTGACAGTCTTATCGCTCAGCCCATCTTTCTTAACATTCATTTCATAAACCTGCAGCAAGTAGATATTATCGTCCATTTCCGTGGAGAGCTCCGTTTCCTTCTTCTGAACCTCCACATAATACAGGGCTTTAATGATTACTGTTTCCAGTATCCTCAGAGTTTCTGTATCCACATGTGGCTCCATCTGCATTAAGATTTCATTGATAATCCTCTCTTTCATATTCTTTCCCCCTTTGTAAAAGCTGTACCTATAGTTTCATTGCTTATTTATATCGTTTTGTTGAGGCTAACAATACGTTACTCCTGAAAATCTTCGTTTTAATGTGTAGCGTTACGCAATGTTATAGAAGTAACCCTATTCCAAATACCCTTCCAATGCCTTGCGGACCACCCAGGAAATGGAGCGTTCTTCCTTCTGGCAGTACGCTATCAGCTTCTTAAACTGCTCCGGGTCCATGCTGATATCCTGCCTTATGTATTTCTCACCTTCTGCTTTTTTCGGTCTTGCCATAGTGTAACGCTCCTTTCTCTGTGTATCACATCATAAGCTTTTGTCTATCTTCGTTTACCGGCCTAACTCTATATCAGCTATTGCCTGAAATACCGGGTAAAACTGTGCTGGCACTACTGCGTTTCCAAGGCATTTAATTCTGTCCACCCTATTGGGAATCCCATTAGCCACTCTACCCAATCTGGGTTCAGTTGACCACCAATCTGATCGTTTAGGTTCCTGCTTCTCTCTTTGCTCTCCCAGCGGCTTTTCTGACCCGTTCTGTAATCTCTGGCTTGTGGTGTTGCATATAGCTTTACAACCTGAGACAAACGCATAAGACTTTGTCCCCCGGCCTTGTTTTTGTGCCTCACAGTTCCGTTTTTTGTCATTATCGGATTTCCGGGTTTTCGTGCAACTGAATCTGTTGCAGTTGGAGTCGGCCACATGCGGCAGGTCTCCGGGTTTACCTGTTCTCTCAAATTTGCTGGCCTTTTTCTTCCTTTGCGGCTCCCCTCCGCTTGCCTTTGCAAAGCTTCTGGCGATCTCTGAGGAAGATAATCCATTGTGTTTGGTGTAGCCCACAATGGCTGTTCTGTATCGCCTATGCGGGGCATTGACACCGCAAGCTGGTAGTAAAAACGTCCTGACGGTGTAGCCTGCGGCTTCCAAGTCAGATAACACCGTGTCGAGTGCCATATTGATGATTCCAGCAACATTTTCTCCAACAACCCAAGTGGGCCGCAATTCTTTGATAACCCTAACCATTTCTGGCCAGAGGTAACGGTCATCGTCCTCGCCTCTTTGCTTCCCGGCAACACTAAAAGGCTGACACGGGAATCCACCTGAGATAATGTCAACTGTCCTTCTATTTGTCCGTTCATAAAAACTCACTCCTGTCAAAGTCCTGATGTCTCTCCATCGTGGTACATCGGGCCAGTGCTGTTCTAATACCTTTGTTGGATAATCAGCCCATTCACACTGCCCAACGCTCTTAAATCCGGCCCATTCAGCTGCCAGATCAAGGCCTCCGATTCCCGAAAAGAGGGATAAGTGTGTAAGCTGCCTGTTTCCGGTGCAATCGGTCAATTCCATCTGACCATCACATTTATAATTGTCAAATACTTCAAATCCCATTTTTTGAAAGGAGCCAGGTACCTTATCGTCCGGACGGCTCCGGCCTCCTTTCTTAATCAATCAAATATTAATTTAGTTACCCAATATACTCCTCAAACGTAGGTGTTTTCCAGAAGATGAAGTTGTTACACCAGCGTTGAATTTTTCTATATATTGGCTTGCAATGCTCTTTGTCATAAATCATTGGATATGGCGAAAATTTCAGCGACCTGCAAAACTGGATTCTTTCAATGTCCTGCTCAATCGTTGTATTGAAATTGGTTAAGATATAAACCATCACACGTCCTTTGTCTTTATCGTACCCGGTTGATTCCTTAAATGCTTTTAATTTCCGTTCTATGAGGTATTTATCTTCGTAACGATCGTAAGCGAAATGTATTCCATCAAGTCTGATTTGCTTAAGCAATTCAAGGTTTCGATCATTTATTCGCCTTATATCTATCCCCTGATTAAAATTCACTTTCGCTTTACTGTCCACCAGCTGCTGTAATAATTCAGTGTGTCCAGGATATGCCAGCGTATTGGGATCACAGAGGACAATATTTTTCTGATCTTTCCAAAATTCTGATAAATCAGCCACTTTATAACTCTTTTTCCCCTCTTTGCAAGCCACATGACAAAACTCACACCCCATAGGGCAACCTCTGGTTAAGAAACCGTATGCGGTATCTCTGGTCATTTCTGGATAAAGAGAATAGTCCGGGTAAATATGTTCAATTTCAGCAGGAAGCAAATTGTCTCTTTCCCGGTGATATATTTCCTTGCCATCTATTAATTCAATGCAATATCCAGACCCGCCTTTTTTAATCACATTTGAATAGACAGGCTGTATGTAGTCAGGTGTGAAGCTGAATACTTTTGACATATAAACTATGTCGTATTCTTCGATCAGGCCGTCAAACGGCTCATACCATTGCACACGATCACCTTTCGCTTTATGCCACGCACTTATTTTCATGAGTGGCAAATTTGGGTAATTATGCCCATCTACATCAATAAGTCCTACTTTCAATTCACACCTCCTTTCTACGTTAAATACGGGTTTACTTTTTTAAAGATTCCTCATACTCCTCAATGACTTTAAAAAATTCACTTGCCTTTAACTCCTTAAGTCCAGCAAGGTTTTTAAAATCACAGTCTGCTCTAAAGCTTGCATACAAAACATCGTTTATCATAAACAGTCTGCTGCTTGTCCGTCCGAAAACTCTGAATTCAAATCCCATATGGGGTTTGTGCGGTGATTTCAGCCCTAATTCCTGACATTTATTAACCCAGGCTTTCGCGAGCTGAGAATTTTTCTTAAACAGACCTGGGGCGTCTTTCTTAAAATACTTTCCAAACTTATCCGTGTCACCATCAGTCGGACAAATATGTAAGTACTGTACTAACTGATAATACTCATGAGTTTCAAAACCCTGCTCCTTTGCAAACTCCATAAACGCATCATTTACCTTTTCCGACATGGCATTGTAATCCAAGTACTCTTTATGGATCGGGCAGCTAGGTGTAACTAGGTAGAATTTTTCCATTGTCATATTCCTTTCTCGCGCTCTCTGGCGCACGCTGATGGCTCAAATTCCACTCATATTGCCATCTGTGACATTTCTATCGTCCAAGCCTATAAGTTGTCTAAATGGCTTAATAAATCAATCCCCTGCGCTGGAAGAATATCTCCCGGTATGTAATGGCAGTCCGTACCGGTACCATATTCCTTCCACGCTTCGCCATATACTCCACGAGTGCCACGTGCCGCAGCTTTCTCACGATCACCGCATCGTTATCCTCTTTCTTCACATAGCCAAGCTTAATGTCTACTGCTTCTGTTCGGTATGTGACATGATCCCCGATCTTAAGCTTGTCCCTCAATGCATCAATATCTTTTTGCCTGATAATCATATTCAACCCTTTTCGCCTCCATTTTTTTGACCTCTAAGATTATTTATAAGTTCCTGATTGTTCTTCTCCGCTATGTAATCCCTGACCGATTCCTCCGGGAAAGCAATTTGATATGTTCGTTCCTTGATCCGGTTGGTGATCCGCTCATCGTAATTCAACCTATCCAATGCCGCATTGCTTGTGAAAACTGTTACCTTACGTCCCACATACCGGTCATTGATAATCTGATAGAACTTGTCATTGATCCAGCCTGCCGGGGTCTCTGTTCCAAAATCATCAATAATCAAGATTTCAACGGCTGCCAATGAATCAAGTAGCTGGCTTTCTGTTTCTCCGTCCTCACTCGGCTTTTTATTCCATGTCCGCTTGATTTCTTTGATAATGGTTGTGGACCCGGCAAATTTAACCTGATGGCTTTTCAGGAGAGCATTGGCTATTCCTACCGCCATTCTGGTCTTGCCTGATCCCTTAGTCTCGGAGTAGAGATACAACCCCATTCCCTGGCTTTTCATATCGTCAAAGTTATCAAGGTAGTACTTCACGGTCTTTGCGGCAACTGCTATCAGGTTACGGCTGGCAATCTCCCGGTAGATACTGAGATTAAAGTTTTCCAGTTTAACATCTTTGAATGCTTCTGGCAGCTCTGCAAATTTCAATCTCCTAGACGCCACCATCTTTTCCCAGCAATCACATTGTTTGCCATACTCCATCCCATCATCACCGGTATAGAACACCCAGCCGGTCCCCTTGCACTTCGGACAGGTATCAGTATCCGTCAAAGATTCCTGTACAGTCTGTGTCAATCCCGGCTGAGATCGCTTCTGCAGCAAGTCCCTTTTCATTCGTTCCAGTTCGTCCTCCAGGCGGCCCATTGTCCTTCCCTCCCTCATAATTTTTATCAAGATAGTCAACATAGCCTGAATTGAAGAATGTACTTCCATTTTGAGGTTTGCGCCAGTCCTCGTCTTTTTTTAGATCGGCCTTGTACCGTTCAATGGCTCTCTCCATTTCCTCTCTTCCAATCTTGGATAACTCCTTTTTCTTTGTGTCTGAAATTTGCCCCTTGCCTTTTTTTAATGGGTATAGTTTCCAAAGATCTTCAAACAGCGTGTTGTGGTCATTCACAATGCACTTTATATCTTTCTTTATATCTTTCTTTAATATCTTTCTTTTTTGGGGGGTGACGTCTTCCCCTGTACCACTGGTGACGTCTTCCCCTGTACCACTGGTGACGTCTACACCTGTAGGTGACGTCTTCCACTGTGGGGGTAAAGAGGACCACTCTTTTATTCTTTTATTCAGCTTCACTTTCTTAGGACTGGTATAGGTTGGTTGCTGCGTTACGGTAATTACATTCCCTTCTTGCAAGCTATTAATTACCAGAGCAACGCTCTTTTTATTCAATCCAGTCCCATTGGCTACGAAACTGTTAGAGAACTCGCATTCCTTGCGACCATACCCGTAGGTATTTCTTATCAGGCAAAGCAATACTCTTATCTGTGCGCCGTTGAAATCAGCATGGAAAACGGCCTCTAACAACTCATTAGCTACCCTGGTATAACCGTCCTCCAGTTGAGGACCACTTACTTTGTCCTTGCCTCCTTCGCTCACATCATCACTCCTGTTCTAATACTTTCCCGGCCTCAAACTCACGGTATATGGTAATCCAATCATCTAATGGCATTGTAACAAGCCATTCATGCCTGTTCTTGCGGTGAAATACCGCAGGCAGGTTACAATCATCAAACGGTAAATATTTGGCTGCTGCGTTCGATTTGGCCTGTTCTATGGCATCATAGATATTCAACCGTTCCACCCTCTTGCATTCGATATGTATCTGTGGAAGTCCCACCACATCAGCGGCGCCAGTATCACCACAATATTGCTGGCCTCTGCTCGTTTTATAACCATATTCTTTAAGGATATTGGCAAGCTCACGTTCGCCATTTGCTCCTTTATCTCTGCTATTAATCTTTCCCAAAATACTCCTTTCTCCCCCGCCGCCCTGAAATAGCGGCAGGGGCTGTACCAATGGCATGTCGTGACACATAGACCTTTGGGATTCCTTTTATTGTCAGCCCGTTAAGGCACACAAGGCTATTCTACGTACTTAATTCCGTACACCTTATATTTGTTCGTGAAACTCTCTACGCCCGTTGTATGGGCCTCTGTGTGATGCGTACGGCACAGGCATATCTTGCGGTGTTGTGAATCATCAAGCGTTCGCCTGTCATTGCCCATGCCTATGGCATCTACATGATGAATCTCTCCCGGTCTGCCGCAGATCGCACATTTTTTGAGCTTCAAACAGGCATACAGGTAATGACCTATATCATCCGTCCGGTCCAGTGCAAAATCTGCAAGCGGTATCCCCATTTCCAGGGCATAATCCAGGATTACATTTATAAACTCTCTTGCCGTATCCATGGAGCACCCGGAAAATGAAAAGTACTCTGCGCCGGTCCGGTATATGTAAAGGTACTTAAGCCACTCTTTCATGACCTCCGGTACCTCGCCGGTATAGGCTGCTATGTCATTTATCGTGGCATAAGCTTTCTTACGTTGCTCTGCGCTGATATGCCGCCCATCATCAAGCCAGACCAAACAATTACGCATTCGCTTTTCCTCAATAGGCTCCATGAGGTTTTTACCAGGAATAAAAATCTGGAGATATGTACCTTCCTCAACCGGCTTATATCCGGTTATCCTTGCAAGTTCATGCACTTACGTCACCTCAATTATTTAAACGGCAGCCCATTATCTGCATTATCCGGTGGAATTGTTGCGGGATCAGCCGGAACTACTGGCTTGTCTGGAGTAGCCTTAAAACTCTTTATAGCGCTTCGGTATTGGTTCTGGTCCATATCAGCAAATTTTCCGATTTTATAATAAGCACAAATTGCCTTTTCACTTTTTCCGATTCGGTCGCATTCAGACAACAGTTCATCAACTTGCTTTTTATTAATCCTGGAAACATTGGGCTTGCTTTCATGTGGCTTATTCGCTAATTCATGGCATTCAGCGTCTGGATCGGACATTTCCTCAGTCGGAATACAAAAGAGCTGGAAACAGGCGTATTTGAATGCTATAGCCATGGCCTTATTAGTTGCCTTATCTCCACTGTCCATTCCCTCACCAATAGTCACTACTTCAACACTAGAACCGTCCTCTGCATAAAAGGTATATTTGACTTTGCATATTGAATAAATCAGTTGACCGCCTTTTGCAGTAGTTCGTTCCTCTCGGTGCTGCTCCAATACCTGTGGGACAGTAAAAATCTTGTTTTTGATAAATGCAGGATTTAGAGCGTTCATAACATCGTCAACGCCGCGGTACATAAAACCTTGCTGTTGATTCTTTTTATCCTTTCCAATCGCTCCCACGTCCTCCATGACGGCGACTATGGACTGATAAATCTTTTCTCCCAAAATTAGACTTCCTTTCTCTCAAAATAAAGTCCCAGGCTATTCATAGCCATTTCAAGCTCCTGTAACTCTGCATCAGTTCCGACTACCGTATAAACCGCCTTGATTGATTCCGGCATAGTGAGCGGTGCGGCAGCGGCTTCATTAACGGTTGTAATCGCTTCTTTGACTTCTGCTTTGGCTGCTTCCTCTGCTTCTTTTCTGATCCGTTCTTCCTCGGCAATCTTCCGGCGTTCCTCTGCCTTTGCACGCTCAATCTCAGCCTGTATACGTCTCTCCTGCTCTGCTTGTAATCTCGCTTCTTCTCGCTTTAAAATCTCGGCTTTCTGAGCCTCATACTTGTTGATGTGGCCCAAAGCCTCAGGCAGATTAAGCGTGGCGGCAAATATACGTAACGCCTCCTCTTTGGCCTCTGAATTATTGGCATCAATAGCCATCTTGCCAGCCCTTGCATTGGTAATAACTTCGGTCATTTCTTTTGTCAGAGCCTTAAGGCTTGTACTGGCATTGGTCCACTTATCCGATTTGATTTTATACAGCGGAAGGAAATCAACCATATCACCGATATTTTCATCATAAATCCTCTGGATATCGGCCTCACGCTCTGCAATGCGCTTGCTTTCGAACTCCTCAACTTGCCTAAGTATGTAATCAATGGGGATATCAAGCTTTGCAGATAGGGCCTTAACCTTATCAGCGAACTTTTCATACGGTTCCATCCATAACTTTTTTGTTGTTTTAAGGCTATCATCTACTGACTTTTTTGTTTTCCTGAGATCGGCAACGGACTTTTTTGCAGCCGCTTTCTGGTCCTCTGTGAAAACAACACTGTCATACTCATGGGTGCGCTCCTCTATCCATTTTTCGAAATCATCAAAATTCGCTGTGATCTCCATTTTCCCCGTTGTTACATTCAGTTCCATATTGCTCATAATCCACTCCTATCTGGCTTCTGTTAGCCATCTGCTTAGTAATTCTCGATTTATTGATACACTCTTCACACGCTGCGCTGTCTGATTCCAGATACAGGCCGCACATGTCGCATTTATGCCTGTTCATTGGGATCACTCTTTAAGTCAAGTTTTAGTTCCTCCAACTGCTTAATCGCTTCATTGATATTGTCGTCTTCCCAAACATCGTAGCACCATTCATAATCCTGACCGGATTCCCAGCCGCTGGTATATACTCTCATGTGAGCTGCCGCTGTATGGCCGCTAAAATCAAAAAACGCGGTAGGGAGGTCCCCTGTAATTTCACGGTCACGCCGGTTGACTCCATTAATATCAAGCACCAGATCAAGCAGCCTATGTAATCCTTCACGCCTGCTATATTCAGTCCGGCGCCTTGCAGCTAATTTCTTGCGGTTTCGATTATTCACTTGACAATCCTCCGATCCTCCCCGTATAATCAGGGTTATAATTGATTTTTATGTTACACTGACCTGCAGGTGTTGGCGCACCTGTGGGCCTTTTTCTTTTACCGCCGTTTCCCCAGTCAAATTGATTCATTCCAATGGCTGATCCGGCTTTGAGGGTTTTATGTTTCCTGCTCATTAGTACTCCTCGCAGCGTAGGTTTACTGGAAGAACAATTTTGATGTTCTCTCTCTTACCTCTTTCGCCTGATCTGATAACAATTGCGTCCTTCGGTCCTCTTAAATCAATTCTTGCAATAGGAATGCGGTCACCATAATCACTGATAGAAGCCAGCGCATCTTTCAGAAGATTTGCATTTACTCCTATGGTTAGACCCTTCGGTTCTGTCATTAAATCGTTCACCATTTTTTCTACACCATAATATTCACCTTCTGGCTGAACATACCCCATGATAGATTCACCGACCTGCACATAAATGCGGTTTTTAGAAACTTCGATATCAACATAAGAATCATGCCGTGTTATCTTCGGAATGTTTGGTTTTATGTAACATGAAAATGATTCATCGGCTTCCGTAATATCTGCATATTCAATCGAAACCTTATGCCCGTCAAGCGCTGTGGCTTTAATCGTTTTGGTTTCTACATCTACTTTCAAATAAATCCAAGGTAATTTACCTCCCTTATACTCAGGTCCAACAAACCTCTTTGTATTATCAATGATTCTCTTAAAATCCTTTGCGGATATTCTTGCTTTCATTCCTCGCTCACCTCCTGCCATAAAAGAATATAATTAATAGCATCAGCCAGACCCATAGGGGAAAATATATATTCATAGGTCCTCCTATTCATCGGCTTTGTTCTTAAAAGCCACCATTTCAAAATTACCCGTATCAGGAACCATGATCTGGATTTTGGGATAGTTCTTAAAGTTTCTTGCTGTGGAGTTGCCCAACATCTTGCCTACCTGGGAGTTGCCCAACATCTTGCCTACCTGGGAGTTGCCCAACATCTTGCCTACCTGGGAGTTGCCCAACATCTCGCCTACCTGGGAGTTGCCCAACATCTCGCCTACCTGGGAGCTGTCCCACATCTTGCCTACCTGGGAGTTGCCCAACATCTTGCCTACCTGGGAGTTGTCCAACATCTCGCCTACCTGGGAGTTGCCCAACAATACCAAAACGTCATTGCATAATTTCTTAACTTCGCAGCGTTTCAGCCTGTAGAATCCAGATGATAATTCTTCCAGCTTCTGATCTACCAGTACATGCTTGTCCCACCAGTCACACACATATTCCCGAAACATTTTTTCATGTTCTTCCCTGTCGAACCAATCCGGGACGATATCCTGATCCACAACAAATTCCCATTTCTCCGGCTGCTCTTTTGGGCTTACCCACCATTCATTATCTTTGGGGACCAGCTCAGCGCGGACAAACACCCTTTTTGCATTCCATCGGGTATCTTCGATCTTTAAGCTTTCCAGCAAGTCAGAATGGCTGTCATTGGCTCCTGGTGCTACTACTACTTTACTTTTTAAAATAATTCCACTCTTAAAACGGCACATCTTTGTTATCCTCCTTTTTTATGCTGCGTTTTTCTCAATCGTTGGAAGAATCCCGTTGTCTTTAAGTAACTGATAAAGAAATAGTCTTCCTTTTTGCGTCCATTTGGTGTTCATTTTAACATCTGGTCTACCATCAGAATGCGTTATATCTACAGTGTTAGAGTGGGTATATCCGCAATTCTGATACTCCTTATACAAGAGCCATTGACCGCTTTGCTTATACTGGACTTTAAGAGCATGAAGAAGATCATTCATTGCCTGCCCGCTCATGCCGTAATCCTTTGCTATCTGAGTAATGGTTACAAGGCCCGTATTCTTTAGGATTTTATCCATATAGTCAGCCTTTGGTTTCAATTCTCCGATTATCTGATTTTTAACATTGACTTCCTCAATCAGCAGAGTTTTATCTCCCTTTAATTTTTCGATTGTCATATTAGCCAGCTTCAAGGCTCTTGCAAACACCTGCTCCGGCGTGTTCCAGGCTTTTTCAAGATCAAGGAAGTACTGGCGGTATATCCTGCCTTTCTCGGTTCGCTGGATCATGCAAATCTGTTTTGCCATGTCCACTGATACTTCATAATCAACCGATGGGCGGCCTCCTGTACTTTCGCTCTTTTTTGAGCAAAAGTCTTTACCTTCCTCAAATCCGTACTCTGCCATTCTTGGGAACCAATCTTTAAATGCTGTTTTGATTTCCAATCCTTCATGTAAATCTCTGGCTGATACTGTAGGGCTTTCAGATTCATAATTGATCTGAATTATTTCGTTCAATAAAATACCTCCTTTTGGTTGCTTCCATATTCTTCCAGTCTTATAATGTACTTACAAGCCTTGCAGGGCTGAGTACATAAGAAAGGAGATTTTTATGGATAAACCTAGTTTAAAAAAAGACTTAATTTATAATTTTTGGAATATCGCTGACCTTAAGCAATTAGGCACCCAGCGATTACAATTAGTTACTGCATCTGGCTTAATATCAGGTGTCCCAGCCAGACTACCAGTCGACACCGAGTACGATGAACTTGTTGGCACTCAAATATTGGCAAAATATTATGTTGATGCGGTTAAGAACTATCGTTCAAGACATGGACTATCTGGCACAGAGTCCGTGCCTGGAAATGATGGCGCCATAGTTCTCCAGGATGTTGTCATTACTAATACATCAGGAACTATAGATATTCCGTTCCTTGTCGTATTTTTCGACCAAATCATAGGCGTTTCCCTTGGGAATATCTAGTTTTACATCAATCTGCCGGCCTTGGGATTTAATTTCGAGGTCGGCAACTCTTTTCTCCAGTGCCTCCCATTTCTTTTTACTAATCCACATCATTCTCACTTCCTTTCAAAGTACCTCTAAATACGCACACACCGCTAATATCAATCCTACGCCCGCAACAAATATCATTCGTGGCATTATGTACTTCACTATTTCTAGGGCCAGTGATGGGCTGTGGTCGGTGTAGTCGTCTAGGGGGTTGGGGTTTTCTCTCATACCTGCTCCTTTCCTCTTACTATCTGTAGGATCTCCTGGTCACTCAATCCGAGTGCAGATACTAAAGACCATAAGTCCTGCAACCGGAAGGTTTCTGGGTGCTGCCAG
This sequence comes from Lacrimispora sphenoides, assembly GCF_900105215.1. NCBI lineage: Bacteria > Bacillati > Bacillota > Clostridia > Lachnospirales > Lachnospiraceae > Lacrimispora > Lacrimispora sphenoides. Next base: position 1,191,116 of record NZ_FOIP01000001.1, read on the forward strand.
CGGTAATTTATCGTTCCTTCCGGACGGTTTAACCGATGCGCAATCTCCTTTGTTTTAATCTGTTTGATTTCCATTCTTTTTCTGATAGTAACGCGAGCGATAAGCTTCTTTTGCTCAAAGTCACTTAATTTCACTTTTGGCAATTTACTCCCTCACCTTCTGTGTCCATTTTGTATTCATTTTAACCGATGTACTGCCGTCAGAATGAGTTATGTCGATCGTTTCAGAGTGTGTGTAGCCGCATTTGGAATAATCCTTATAAAGCAGCCATTGCCCACTCTCATTTATGACGATGGTTTCTTTATTCTGTATTCCATCAAAGACCATCAATTTGGTTTTGTCATCACCATCAACGTGCCTGTTAATATCTCGGCTACCGTTTTGGTACCCGAGGATACCAGCAACATCTTTACCGACAAAATATGGTTCGTCACCCATGGTTACTGTCCGTATCTGCCCGAACTCAGCATTGCTAAAGACTTTTAGATTATTCAAATATGTACCTCCTTTTCGTTATTTTCGTTCTGAATGTCTTCAACAAAAACGTCAATTGGAACACCAAAATACCTTGCCAAAGCCATGCGTTTCTCCACTTTTGGAGTATATCTTCCATACTTCCAATTTGTTAATGTTGCCGTGGAAACGCCTGTCTGCTTAGCGACCTCATAATCAGTCACTTTGGCCTTGTCTCTTAATTCTGCATATTTTTGATACAAATTTTCACCTCCCTGAAGAAATCTATTGACATTAGCTAAGTTTTCTAATATAATTATGATGTCGGTCAAAGTTATAATAGAAACCTATGCTAATTCCTTTTATTTAGCTTATGTATCAAAGCTATGGTCATATAATAGCATTGATTTCAAAGCTTGTCAATAGGGTTTAGCTTATTTTTCAAACTTATTTTTAAGAGGTGCTATATGTATGATATTTTTGCAAAATTATGTGAAATTAATAAAGTGACTCCCTATCGCGTATGCAAGGAAACGGGGATAACTACCGCAACTATTAGCAATTGGAAGGCGGGAAGGTATGTGCCCAAGCAGGATAAAATGAAGAAACTTGCTGATTATTTCGGGGTGTCTGTTGAATACCTAACCACTGGAGAGGAACCGAAATCAGAAAATGCGAATGTTAGCAAACAAATGGCAGATCGCGACATTGCGAAAAGATTTGCTGATATAATTGGAGATATTAATGATCCTGATGGTAGCCCACTTTATTTTGACGGAGTGGAACTTGATGACAAAACAAAGGAAATCATGGCAACTTATGTGACGAATGTAAAACAGCAGTTTGAAATCATGCGCGAAATGGTCAAGAAAAAATAATTTAAAAGAAGTCATGCCTGACTGGGGGAAGGGAAAATGAGTATAAAAGGGACTACACAAGAGTTATTTGTTGGTAAAAAGAAGTCCACAATAGTGACGCTGTTTGGAAAAAATAAAATAGTTAAGTATGAAGACTTAAAATATATTAATTATATGTACTCATCTGGAACTGAAATTGGTTTTTTGAGTTTTGTAAATTATGACAACCGGGAAAATAGGTTTGAGTTTGCTAAAAGTGCAAATGAAAAAGTATCTAGAACAATAGATTTAATAAAAGAAAATATGCCAGAGTTAGAAATACGCGAGCAACAAGTAACTGACCTAAAATTTTATCAGCGTAATTTGTTTACTATCATCATAAGTTTTGTTTTGGGATTTCCTCTCGGAACAATAGGCCTATATCTTATGTGGCACTATAAAAAGAGCTATATAACAGGAAGAATTCTCGTCACTTTTATGGCGCTGTTGTTTTGGGGGACGTGTGGTTATATTTCATACCTTGGTTATGTATCATCTATGAATAGCGTTAATGAAGCAATGGCAGAATATCAGAACACCATGAACAACCTTTATTCTGGTATACAATCAGGCAATCAAGGTGAGGTGTTACAAACTAGCCCTGCCGAAATGTTAGAAACCAATGAAAGTTCAGTAGATGAAGTATACAATGTAGGAGATGTCTACGAATCAAAAGAAATTAAAATAATGTACTTGAACAGTGGTGACTATAGTGTAGAAAATGAGTATAGCCAACCAGAATCAGGAAACAAATATATATTCGTAGAATTTTCAATAGAAAATGTAGGAAATTCCGATTGTAGTGCCGGTTATGCTTCTTTCCGTTGCTATGCCGACAATACAGAATGCTCTAACCCCATTATATCAAGTGAGGGAGCAATGCCCATAATCACGAATTTATCACCAGGGAGAAACACTAAAGGAAAAATATTTTATGAAGTTCCTACTACTACAGAAAAAATAGAGATTGAATATGAAACCAATATACTGACACAAGAAAAAATATATTTTAACTACAAGTAAATAAAAACCGCCCCGGCACATACCGGAACGGATTTTATAAATCATACCAGACAATGGCCTGATACAAGGTTTTCGCAGACTTATTGTATCACGAATGCGCCAATCTGTCAAAGGTATGGCGTATTTTTTATACCTAAAATAACAAGTAATGAAAGGAAGAACGATATGCCTACAGCAAGAAAACTGCCATCAGGATCATGGAGGGTACAAGTATTTGATTATACAGATGAAAATGGAAAACGACACTATAAATCTTTTACGTGTGACAACCCCAAAAATGCAGGTAAGAAAATAGCGGAAAATATGGCGACTGAGTATGCTTTGACCAAAGAAACAAGGTCTAGGACTAAAAAAACTTTTGGGCAGGCCCTTAAAGAATATATCTCCATGAGGGAACCTGTTGTCTCCCCTCGCACCATACTAAATTACAAGAGATTACAAGATAAGGATTTAAAAGTATTGGCTAATATTGAGATAAATAATATCACGCAAGAAATAATTCAAGATTTTGTAAACAACGATGCTAAAGTACATGCTCCTAAAACTGTTAGAGATAATCACGGGTTAATTTCTGCTGTTATTAAACAGGAGCGCCCAAGTTTTGTATTAAATACAGTTTTACCAAGGCCGGTACGTCCGCAGCTATATATACCATCAGATGACGATGTAAAAAAACTTATCAAATTAGCGGCTGGAACTGATTTAGAGTTGCCAATTTTACTCGCTGCTTTCGGACCGATGCGGCGCGGTGAAATATGTGCGCTTGACACTGATAATATAAATGGGAATATCGTTCACGTGTGTAAAAATATGGTTTTGGCACCAGACAAGACATGGGTTATAAAAGCACCTAAATCTTATGCTGGAGACCGTTTTATAGATTACCCTGCCTTTGTGGCTGATAAGTGGAAAAACATGTCTGGAAAGGTCACAAAACTAACGCCCGATAATATAACTACTCGTTTTTCAAGACTGTTAAAAAGTTCTGGTATAACACATTTTAGATTTCACGATTTAAGACATTATTCTGCAAGCATTCAACACGCACTTGGCATACCGGATGCATATATTATGAGTCGTGGTGGTTGGGGAAACGATGGCGTATTAAAAAATGTATATCGTCATGCTATGATGGGGAAAACACAGGAAATGAATCAGATCGCGAACACATATTTCAGCTCTATGCAACATGAAAATGCAACACAAAAAATAAAACCCCAGTAAACACTGAGGTTTTAGAGAGGCGACAACCAGATTTGAACTGGTGATCAGGGTGTTGCAGACCCACGCCTTACCACTTGGCTATGTCGCCATAAATTGTTAAGTGACCCCAACGAGATTCGAACTCGTGTTACCGCCGTGAAAGGGCGATGTCTTAACCGCTTGACCATGGGGCCTAACTTGCATTTCGTTTTCCTCATAGTCTCGCCTGAGTATCACGAACTCCCCGAGTAGGACTTGAACCTACGACCCAACGGTTAACAGCCGTTTGCTCTACCGACTGAGCTATCGAGGATTACTGAGGCATATACCCTCAAAACCACACATTGTTACATATCTATTTTCATCCGTTCTTCCTCTTACCTAAACCAACCTGGTTAAGCCCTCGACCTATTAGTGACAGTCAGCTGCACATGTTGCCATGCTTCCACCTCTGCCCTATCTACCTCGTCGTCTTCAAGGGGTCTTACTCTTGCGATGGGATATCTCATCTTGAGGGGGGCTTCACGCTTAGATGCCTTCAGCGTTTATCCCTTCCCGACTTGGCTACTCTGCCATGGCTTTGATAGCCAACAGATACACCAGAGGTCAGTCCATCCCGGTCCTCTCGTACTAAGGACAGCTCCTCTCAAATATCCTACGCCCACGCCGGATAGGGACCGAACTGTCTCACGACGTTCTGAACCCAGCTCGCGTACCGCTTTAATGGGCGAACAGCCCAACCCTTGGGACCTACTACAGCCCCAGGATGCGATGAGCCGACATCGAGGTGCCAAACCACTCCGTCGATGTGAACTCTTGGGAGTGATAAGCCTGTTATCCCCAGGGTAGCTTTTATCCGTTGAGCGATGGCAATCCCACTTTATACCACCGGATCACTAAGTCCTAGTTTCCTACCTGCTCCACCCGTCGGTGTCGCAGTCAAGCTCCCTTATGCCTTTGCACTCTTCGAATGGTTTCCGTCCATTCTGAGGGAACCTTTGAGCGCCTCCGATACCCTTTCGGAGGCGACCGCCCCAGTCAAACTCCCCGCCTGACATTGTCCCCCAGCCAGGTCATGGCTGCAGGTTAGAAATCCAATACCGCAAGGGTGGTATCCCAACATCGGCTCTGATAAGACTGGCGTCCTATCTTCACTGCCTCCCACCTATCCTGTACATGCAGTACCGAATCCCAGTATCAAGCTGGAGTAAAGCTCCATGGGGTCTTTCCGTCCTGGCGCAGGTAACCAGCATCTTCACTGGTACTTCAATTTCACCGGGTGCATTGTTGAGACAGCGCTCAAATCATTACGCCTTTCGTGCGGGTCGGAACTTACCCGACAAGGAATTTCGCTACCTTAGGACCGTTATAGTTACGGCCGCCGTTTACTGGGGCTTAAATTCAGAGCTTCGCGTTGCCGCTAACCCCTCCTCGTAACCTTCCAGCACCGGGCAGGCGTCAGCCCATATACCTCACCTTTCGGTTTTGCATAGACCTGTGTTTTTGCTAAACAGTTGCTTGAGCCTATTCTCTGCGGCCTGGTTTCCCAGGCACCCCTTATCCCGAAGTTACGGGGTCATTTTGCCGAGTTCCTTAACAATGCTTCTCCCGCCGGCCTTAGGATTCTCTCCTCATCCACCTGTGTCGGTTTACGGTACGGGCACATATTACACAATAGCGGCTTTTCTTGACAGCCCCTACGAAGACTTCCCTACTTATGTTCGGTACGCGTCACACCTTCCTGTTGCTGGGTGGATTTGCCATTCCAGCCAGTCCAGTGCTTGCCCCGGTCTTTTCATTCCCGGGTTCTTCTTCGGTTCTGTGTCCCCACAGTTCTGATAATATGCGGTACAGGAATTTCAACCTGTTGTCCATCGACTACGTCTTTCGACCTCGCCTTAGGCCCCGACTTACCCAGAGCAGATCAGCTTTACTCTGGAAACCTTAGATATTCGGCCTGGAGGATTCTCACCTCCATCTCGCTACTCATTCCGGCATTCTCTCTTCTTAACACTCCACATCTCCTTACGGTAATGCTTCTGTGCGTTAAGAATGCTCCTCTACCAATGTATATAAATATACATTCCACAGCTTCGGTGTCGTGTTTTAGCCCCGGACATTTTCGGCGCAGGACCTCTCGACTAGTGAGCTATTACGCACTCTTTGAATGTGTGGCTGCTTCTAAGCCAACATCCTAGTTGTCTGTGAAATCCCACATCCTTTTCCACTTAACACGCACTTTGGGACCTTAGCTGGTGGTCTGGGCTCTTTCCCTTTTGACTACCCAACTTATCTCGTGCAGTCTGACTCCCGTACATCATCTGGCCGGCATTCGGAGTTTGATATTCTTTGGTAAGCTTTGACGCCCCCTAGGAAATTCAGTGCTCTACCTCCGGCAGACTAATACGAGGCTAGCCCTAAAGCTATTTCGAGGAGAACCAGCTATCTCCGGGTTCGATTGGAATTTCTCCCCTACCCACACCTCATCGCCACCCTTTTCAACGGATGTGCGTTCGGTCCTCCATTTCCTTTTACGGAAACTTCAACCTGGACATGGGTAGATCACCCGGTTTCGGGTCTACCTTTACTGACTTATGCGCCCTATTAAGACTTGGTTTCCCTTCGGCTCCACACCTTAAGTGCTTAACCTTGCCAGTAACGGTAACTCGCCGGACCGTTCTACAAAAAGTACGCGGTTCCACTTTAAACGTGGTTCCACAGCTTGTAAACACAGGGTTTCAGGTTCTCTTTCACTCCCCTCCCGGGGTCCTTTTCACCTTTCCTTCACAGTACTATGCGCTATCGGTCAC